>UQPD01000076.1 GCA_900542795.1 uncultured Prevotella sp.
GATAAAACTATCAAATCTCATGCAGAACATTTTTACGGATTTTGAACACCCTACCGAAAGGGGTTATTTATGGAAATTCAAAAAATAAAAATTTATGAACATTTGTGGCTCATTGATGAACATTTTTGACTAAACCAAGCGCGAAGCGCAAAAAATAAATATTGTTTTACTACTCATAAAACAAATCAAGTTTCGGATTTAGCCCTTATAGCTAAATCCAAAACTTGAACTCGTAATTTATTCTTTATCTGCTTTACCAGCCTTTTTATCCTCGCGCTTTTTAAGCACTACTGCTGAGCGAGCAGGGATATACAACTTTAACCATCCTTTGTGATCGCGAGCGAGCAAGGGATCGAAATTAGTAAGGTGCTTTACGCTATCGTCGGCCAACCCGTTACCACCATAAGCCTTGGCATCGGTATTAAGCACCACTTCGTATTCTCCTTCGGGAACACGGAAGCCATAACCCTCGTACGAGCGATTGGGCGAGAAGTTGAACACAAAAACAAGCGAGCCTCGCATGTAAGCCAAGATTTGGTCGCCATCATCGTGCCAAATTTCTTGTACGGGATAACGACGAATGTCTGCCATTGTCTTGCGAAGCAAATGAACCATATCGTTATCAAAGTCACCCAAGTAGTGATAGCAGAGATTGTGGTTATCTACTAAATTCCACTGACGACGAGCATACTTATAACTCCAACCGTTACCTTCGCGTGGGAAGTCAATCCATTCGGGATGACCAAATTCGTTACCCATAAAATTAAGGTAACCACCATTGATGGTCGAAGCCGTTACCAAACGAATCATCTTGTGCAAAGCAATGCCACGATGTACGGTTCCATTTTCGTCGCCTTTTTGGAAGTGCCAATACATGTCGGCATCAATCAAGCGGAAGATTAACGTTTTGTCGCCAACCAAAGCTTGGTCGTGGCTTTCGCAATAAGAGATGGTCTTTTCATCGGCACGGCGGTTTGTCAATTCCCAAAGTATAGATGACGGATGCCAATCTTCGTCGCGACGTTCTTTAATGGTTTTAATCCAATAGTCGGGGATATTCATCGCCATGCGATAATCAAAGCCATAACCTCCATCGGCAAAAGGTGCTGCCAAACCTGGCATGCCGCTTACTTCCTCGGCAATGGTGATGGCATGGGGATTAACCTCGTGAATGAGTTGGTTCGCCAAAGTGAGATAGCAAATGGCATTGTCATCTTGGTGACCATTGAAGTAATCGCCATAACCACAGAAGCTTTCGCCCAAGCCATGGCTATAATAAAGCATGGATGTTACACCATCGAAGCGGAAACCATCGAAATGATATTCTGAAAGCCAATACTTGCAGTTTGACAAAAGGAAATGAATAACCTCGTTCTTGCCATAGTCAAAACAAAGGCTGTCCCATGCTGAATGCTCGCGTCGCGGAGCAGGATAGAAGAATTGATCGGGATCGCCAGCATAGTTACCCAAACCTTCAATTTCGTTTTTCACAGCATGGCTATGCACCAAGTCCATAATTACACTTATGCCTGCCTCGTGTGCTGCATCTACTAATTGTTTGAGTTCGTCGGGCGTACCAAATCGACTACTTGGAGCAAAGAATGAGCTAACGTGATAACCAAAACTTCCGTAGTAAGGATGCTCTGCGATTGCCATAATTTGAATGCAGTTATATCCATCGGCAATTACACGGGGCAACACATTTTCTCGAAATTCATTGTATGAGCCTACTTTTTCAGCATCTTGTGCCATACCTATGTGACACTCGTAGATAAAGAGCGGACCACGTTTGGGACGGAAGTTGGGTTTCTTCCATTCGTAAGACTTTTCGGGACACCAAACTTGCGCACTAAAGATTTTGGTTTCTTCGTCTTGAACAACTCTCTGAGCCCAAGCAGGCACACGTTCACCCTGTCCACCATTCCAATGGATAGACAGTTTATATAGGTCGAGATGTTTCAACACCTTTGACGAAAGCTTCAATTCCCAGTTTCCAGTACCTTCAATGCGTTTAAAGGCGAACTCAGGAAGTTCTTTCCAGTCATTGAACGTTCCAATCAGGTAGATTTCTGTTGCATTGGGAGCCCATTCGCGTAACACCCATTGTCTGGGTGTGCGATGAAGACCGAAATAAAGGTAACCATCGGCAAAGTCGCTCAATGTGCCCTTACCTGCAAGCTCATTCATCTTGTAAACCGCATGGTCATGACGACCTTGTATGGCTTGCTCGTAAGGACGCAGCCATTCATCGTTTTTCACGATTTTGAATTGACGGGGTCGAGAAACTCTCCTTTTGGTAGTCTCAACTTTTGTGCTTGTTTTTTTGGCTTTCATGATATTTTTTTTTTTAGAAACAACTTTGAGTTTGACTCTTCTCGAAAGCTACAAGAATGCGTCTGTCACTGTTGTTGCAATTTTTGATTACTGAACGACACGACCGTTTGAATATTCGCCAGACTTGGTAACATTGCCATTAGCGTCATACTCTTTATACTTGCCATGCTTCATACCATCTTTATAGGTGCAGTCGATTCGGGTTCCATCAGCACGAATTTCAACAGAGCGTCCGTCACGCTTGCCCTCACGGAAGCTACCTTTAAAGCGTCCTCCGGCAGAATAAGTAAATGTACCTTCACCATCCATGCGGTTATTTTTCCATTCACCATTATATTCATCGCCGTTTTTCCATTTATAAATGCCACGACCATGCATCATATTATTTTGCCACTGACCTTTATAGGTTGCTACACCTTTCCACTGGAAGGTGCCCTGACCATTTTGCTCTCCATTAAGGAAATTACCTACATAAGAGTCGCCATTGGCAAAACGGAAAGTTCCCATTCCTGTGCGTTCGCCCATTAGGTATTGACCCTCATAAGTGTCGCCATTGCGGAATTTATAGATGCCACGACCATCTTGCATGTCGTTTTTCCATTCACCATTATAATAGTCGCCATCGGCATAAAAGTAGGTACCACGTCCGTTGCGCATATTCTTAGCCCATTCACCTTCATATTTAGAGCCATCTTTCCAATCGAAGATACCCTTACCTTCTTTTTGGTCGTCTACCCAACTACCTTTATAATAGGCACCGCTTTGGTAGTAATAAGTACCTTCGCCATTGCGCTTGTCGTTTTTCCAACTTCCCTCATATCTATCGCCATTATAGAAGTACATAATGCCTTTGCCTTCTTTGTGGTTACGATACCATGTACCTACATATTTATTATTATTCGTGGCGTAGTATGTGCCTTTGCCGTTTTTTTCGTTCTTAGTCCAATTTCCTTCATATCGCGCACCATCAGCAGCCGTAAATGTGCCTTCGCCATTGCGCATACCCTTAACGAAAGAACCTTCGTAAGTATCGCCATTGTCATATTGCACACGTCCCTTACCACTTGGTTTGCCACCAGAGAGTTCGCCTGTATAGATGCCACCATCTTTCAGCGTACACGAACCTACAACAATTTTTTGAGCCCAAACTGTAGTGCAGCTCAAAGCTATAATAAGTGAAAGAAAAAACTTTTTTTGCATGATGTTTTTAAAAAATCAAATAGAATTCTTCAAGAAGTTTTCTGCGCGTTGCAAATCCTCGGGGGTGTCAATACCAATGGTTTCTACATCGGTATAGCCCACCTTGATGCGGAGTCCTGCTTGCAACCAACGCAATTGTTCGAGCGATTCGCATTGTTCGAGTTCACCTTGTGGCATTGAGGTAATATCCTTCAACACTTCTGTGCGATATGCATACAAACCAATGTGTTTTAAATAGCGGTGCTTTGTAGCCCACTCTTCTTGAGGTATACCACGCAAGTAAGGTATTACGCTACGCGAAAAATAGAGTGCATAGTTATCATTGCTGACCACCACTTTCGGACTGTTGGGATTAGCTATCTGTTCGAAAGGTGCATCTGCTGCAAAAGGCTTTACCAAGGTAGCAATTTGAGTGGTTGTGTCATCAAAGCAATGCTTTATTTCCTCCAACTGCGACAAATCAATAAAAGGTTCATCACCCTGTACATTGACCACAACATCTGCCTCTATGCCCAATTTGCAGTAAGCTTCATAGCAACGGTCTGTTCCGCTACGATGATGGGTTGAGGTCATTACTACCTGTCCGCCAAACGATGCTACTGCATTATAAATGCGTTCATCGTCGGTGGCTACACAAACATGCTCAAATGATTGTGACACGCGTTCGTACACACGCTGTATAATAGGTTTTCCGCCCAATAAAGCCAATGGCTTAGCTGGGAAACGCGTTGAAGCATAACGCGCAGGGATAATTGCAATGAATTTCATTTGTTATATTGTCTATTGGTTTGAGAACCAGAACGAGGACTTTTTAAAGAACTCGTTCTCTATTCCCCAAACACGTTTATTCAAAATATTTTTCGCTCGATGACTTTGACTGCGTCTTAGGTTGTTCGCCACCTTCTTTTTCCATCAAGTTTTCGTTAGCATGGTCTGCATTTTCGTCATCACCACCTCCACCATCGCCGTCTTTCTTACCAGCATGTCGATGCGTGGTTGTTAGTGCTGCTGGCTTATCGAAGTCGCGATTGGGGTCATAGCCTAATGCTTTGTTCGCATAAACGCGACGCATATAGAGTGCCCAAATAGGTAAAGCTGTTGCCGAACCTTGACCAATGGCTGTTGAGTTAAAGTGAATGTCGCGTTCGTCACCACCCACCCAAACAGCGGTTACTAATTGAGGCACACACCCCACGAACCAACCATCAGAGTTGCTATTGGTTGTACCCGTCTTACCTGCGATAGGTCCTTTCATGTTGAAGGCATAACGTAACTTTCTACCTGTACCCTCGTCAATTACTGCCTTCATCATGTCTATCATATTATAGGCAGTTTCCTCACTATACACTTCGTTGGTACGAGGTGCAAATTCTGCAATTACATTTCCTTCGCTATCTTCGATTTTCGTTACGAGCAAGGGGGCTCTACGAATACCCTTTTCAACAAAAGCCGTGTAAGCTGAAGCCAACTCAGCAGGTGTAATGTCGCAAGTACCCAAACAGAGGGGGAGCGAAGGCTGCATATTGTCGTTTGCTACGCCCAACGCATGGAGGTCTCTTACCAACCCTTGCCCCGTGGGGTCTATTTCATACATAAGACCTGCGGTTACCCAGTTGTTAGAACGACTCAAAGCCCACTTTAGCGTTACATGCGAACCATAGCAAGCACGACTTCCATTACGTGGAGACCATCCACCATAGCTTCGTTGCACATTAAGGATGGTTGAATGGGGTGTCTTACCTCCTTGCAAGCCCATAGCATAAACAAAGGGCTTCATGGTTGAACCTATTTGTCGACGACCTACCATCGCCATATCATATTGGAAGTGCGAGAAGTCTGGACCACCTACATAAGCTTTGATATAGCCTGTCATAGGGTCGATTGACACCATGGCTGCTCTCAAGAACTTTTTGTAGTATAATATGGAGTCGATGGGCGTCATGGTTACATCTACATCACCATGATAGCTAAACACAGTCATAGGCACTTTGGTATGGAATGCCTTGTCTATTTCCTCGTCGCTTGCACCATCAGCTTTCATTACGCGATAACGATCTGACTGACGAATGGCGCGTTGAATGCGGCGTTTTACATCTTTTGCACTCAAGGATGAACTATAGGGAAAGTTTGGCGAAGAACGTCTTTCCGCTTCAAACTTGGCTTGCAAGTTCTTGCCTACCTGTGTGTAAACCGCAGCCTCTGCATATTGCTGCATACGCGAGTCGATAGTGGTATAAACCTTTAAACCATCGGTATAGATGTCGTAATTCGAGCCATCCTTCTTTTGGTTCTTTTTACACCAACCATACAAGGGGTCTGTTTCCCAATACAAAGAGTCTTCGTAATATTGCTGACGCTGCCACGATTTATATTTTGAAGGATCGGGTTTATCTGCCATCATAAATCTGCGCAAATACTCACGCACATAGGCTCCTAAGCCTTCCTTATGGTCAATGCGATGAAAGTTCAACTTTAAAGGTTCTTCGCTCAACGTTGCATATTCGGTTTCCGAGAGTTTTCCCGACTTTACCATTTGCTGGAGCACCACATTTCTGCGCTGACGGCAACGTTCGGGTTCACGTACGGGATTGAAATAAGAAGGATTCTTACACATTCCCACTAACGTAGCACTTTCTACAATGGATAAATCCTTGGGGGCTTTACCAAAATATACATTAGCTGCTGTTTTAATGCCCACAGCGTTATGCAGAAAGTCAAAATAGTTTAGGTAAAGTGTCAAAATTTCTTCTTTGGTATAATGACGTTCAAGTTCCACAGCAATTATCCATTCCACGGGTTTCTGCACAAGACGTTGCATGGTTGATTCTGCCGAAGATGAATATAATTGTTTTGCTAATTGCTGTGTGATGGTACTTCCACCACCTGCTCCTTTATGGCCTAAGATGCCACGCTTTACCACTGCACGCGAAAGAGCTCGAGCATCAATGCCCGAGTGATCATAAAAGCGTTCGTCTTCTGTTGAAACTAAAGCATCAAATAAATGTGTAGAAATGCTATCATAACCAACGAATACACGATTTTCATTTCTTGACCACGTACCCATTAGTCTACCATCTGCACTAATTACTTGCGAAGCATATTTGCTAATAGGGCTTTGAAGTTCTGCAATAGGAGGCATATAACCAATCCATCCGAGTTCAACAAACGACACGGACAATACTACCAACAAAATAATTGCGGCATAAGAACCCCAAAGTATTTTTACAAATTTCTTTCTCATAAGAATGTTCAATGAGGCAATAAAAGGCAAACTACCTCATTGCAAGATTGATATTTTTCTGTTTCTAATATGCAAACTTACAAAAAAGGTTTCAAACACACAATTATAAAAGCAATTATAGTTATTTTTTATCGTTGACGGTTTTTGCAAGAAACTCTCAAGAAAGCTCTAAAATCACGTTAGTTAACCCGCGAAATTGTTTTAGTTAACTCGCGAAATCGTTTTAGTTAACTCGCAAAATCGTTTTAACTAAAACGATTTAAGGGCATAAATCACAACATTACTAATCAAAAAGCATTATTAAAGTAAGAGCAACGCGTTGCCTCACACAATCCCCATAAACAAATTAGAATACCTACAGATGTTTCATAGTTTACTTGTTGAGGCTCACAGCAGCCAAAACACGCAAAACACGTCTTTACACAAAAAAAGAATTAAAAATTTGCTTTGGTGTTCCATTTTCAAATACTATCTTTGCAAACTATAATAAAAAGGTGATTGTAAGAAAACGAATGATAGTTATTCTGCCATACATTCACACGAGAGGAACATCCTTAACAAGCGGAAATATAACAATACAAAAACGAGATTATTATGAATTACGAAATACCATCGGACACCGTCCAACTTATCAATAACAGCAGACGCATTGCTAAAAAGTATAGGCTGAGAGAAACGAACACTTTATGTATTTTGCTGAGCGTATTACAAGATAGAAATGTGCAGAACACGCTTCAAGTCTTAAACATTGAAGGTATAAAAATGACAGACGAAATTAAAGATATGCTGTCTAAAAACCCTAAAGATGTTCTACCTGAAAATCAAGAATATTCATTAGATGCTGGCGATGATATTTTAGATTCTGTTCCCCCATTCGACAAAGATTGTACGCGTATCTTAAAGTTGTTGGTTTTGGAGGACAAATTGGCTGGTGGACATGTGGAAGGTGCTGAAATAATATTACGTGCAATTATGCACGACCGCGACAATAGAGCTAAAACTATACTCAACTTGTACGGTTTGGACTATAATAATATGCTTAAGAACACGAACAAGAAAGAGGAAATTAAAAACGACTTTAGTTTCCCCGATGAGGAAGATGTGCCCTATCCTAACGACGATTTCTCATCGAACAAAGGAGATGCTAAAAAGGTGGCTAACGAGCCTCGAACCAAAAAAGATAGTGAAACTCCTATCATTGATAATTTCGGTACTGACCTCACAACCATTGCTGCTAAAGGAGGACTTGACCCTGTAGTTGGTAGAGATTCTGAAATTCAACGCGTTGTGCAAATTCTTTGCCGTCGCAAAAAGAATAACCCTATTATCATTGGTGAACCTGGTGTGGGAAAAAGTGCTATTGTTGAAGGATTGGCAAGTAGGATTGCTCAACGCACCGTTCCTTACCTTTTACAAAACAAACGCATTGTGGCTTTAGACATGGCTTCGGTTGTGGCAGGTACACAATATAGAGGACAATTCGAAGAAAGACTGAGACGGCTAATCAAGGAACTGAAGGATCATCCCGAAATTGTCCTTTTCATTGATGAAATTCACACCATTATTGGTGCAGGATCGGCTGCTGGAAGCTTAGATGCTGCCAATATTTTGAAACCGGCATTGGCGAGAGGTGAAGTGCAATGTATTGGTGCTACCACCATTGGTGAATTCAAAAAGACCATAGAAAAAGATGGTGCACTTGATCGTCGATTCCAAAAGGTGATGCTTGAGCCTACTACGGCTGAAGAAACACGCACCATTCTACACAATATTAAATCGCGCTATGAGCGCCACCATAATGTGTCTTATACAGACGAAGCGCTGAAGGCTTGTGTAGACTTAACAACTCGCTATGTAACAGATCGTGCTTTACCCGACAAAGCCATTGATGCCATGGACGAAGCTGGAGCACGCATGCACTTGGCTGGAGCCGAAAGTCCTCATTTCATTGAAGAAAAGAATGCGGAGATTGACAAACTGCGCAAAGAAAAAATGGAAGCTGCACAAAACCAAGACTATGAACGTGCTGCGAACCTGAGAGATGAAGTGGAAAGGCTGACACGCGAATTGGAACAGCTGACAGAGAAATGGCAACAAGACCAACAAAATAACCCTTGCATTGTTGACGAGACGGCTGTGGCTGAAGTGGTTTCGATGATGAGTGGTGTGCCTGTAACACGCGTGGCATCAAGCGAAGGCGAACGTTTGAAAGGCATGCGCAACGCATTAAACACAAGGGTCATTGCGCAAGAGAAAGCCGTTGAACGCTTGTCGCGTGCGATTGCACGTAGCCGTATCGGACTAAAAAGTGCAGACCGTCCCATTGGTACCTTCCTCTTTGTTGGTCCTACAGGTGTTGGTAAAACACATTTGGTGAAATGCTTGGCTGAATGGATGTTTGGTTCAAAAGACGCACTCATTCGGGTTGATATGAGCGAATATGGCGAAAAGTATAGTGTTAGTCGCTTGGTTGGTGCACCTCCGGGATACGTAGGCTACGAAGAAGGAGGACAACTCACGGAAAGAGTACGTCGCCACCCCTACTCTGTTATCTTGCTCGACGAAATTGAAAAGGCACACCCTGATGTGTTTAACACCTTGTTGCAGGTAATGGACGAAGGTAGACTGACGGATGGCAACGGAACGACTGTTGACTTCCGCAACACCATTATTATTTTAACATCGAATAGTGGTACGCGTCAGTTGCGTGAGTTTGGTAATGGTATGGGCTTTGAGCGCGTTACAGGCGAATTGTCTGAACAAACGGCTGAAAGCATTGTACTAAAGGTGCTCCGCAAACAATTTGCTCCTGAATTTTTGAACCGATTGGATGACATCATTATGTTCAACCCACTCAACAAGAAGAATGCTTTGCTTATTCTTGACTTGGAACTGGACATCTTAAAACAGCGCCTGCTTGAAAACGGATTTGAACTTTCACTGAAAGAAGGTGTGCGTGAGTTCTTGGTTGACAAGGGTTTTGATGCACAATATGGTGCTCGCTCTTTGAAGCGTGCCATCCAACATCATCTTGAAGATACGCTTTGCGACTACATGATGGAACACCCCGAACAAAAGACCTTTGAAGTGGGTGTTGAAAACGATAAACTGTTTGTTGCAAACTCTGTTGAGGAGTAAACAACTTCATCATAACATTAGAAACAAAAAAAACTGAAATAATGGAATTTATCAAGACAGCCATACCCGATGTTTGGATTTTAGAACCTAAAGTATTTGAAGACGCTCGTGGTTATTTCATGGAAACATGGCGCGAAGAAGACTTTAATCGGGGTGTAGGCAAAGAAGTTCATTTTGTACAAGACAACCAATCTATGTCATCAAAGGGTGTACTCCGTGGTTTGCACTATCAAAAGGGAGAGGCTTCGCAAGCTAAACTTGTGAGAGTGCTTCAAGGCACCGTAGTTGACGTAGCCGTTGATTTGCGCAAGGATTCTCCCACCTTTGGTAAGCATGTCATGGTAGAGTTGTCGGCTGAAAACAAGCGTCAACTTTTTATCCCCAGAGGTTTTGCACATGGCTTCCAGGTGTTGAGCGAAACAGCTGTTTTCACTTATAAGGTGGACAACCGCTACGCTCCTGAAGCTGAATGCTCTATCCACTATAACGATGCTGACTTGGCATTGGAATGGCCCTTAAGCGGTGACGATGTTATTTTGAGCGAAAAAGACTTGAAGCACGCCGTTAGCTTTAAGGAAGCAGAGAAATTCTAACAGACTACTATTATTGATTTTATTTTAAAAGCTCCTATATATTATATATAATAAATGAAGCATATCCGAAACTTTTGCATCATTGCCCATATTGACCATGGTAAAAGCACATTGGCTGACCGTCTGCTTGAACATACGCAGACCATAAAGGTTACTGAAGGTCAAATGCTTGACGATATGGACCTTGAACGTGAACGCGGCATTACCATTAAGAGTCACGCTATCCAAATGGAATATAAAATGGATGGCGAGACTTATCGACTCAACTTGATTGACACACCGGGACACGTTGACTTTGCTTATGAGGTGTCACGTAGTATTGCAGCTTGCGAAGGCTGTTTGCTGCTTGTTGACTCTACCCAAGGAGTTCAGGCACAAACTATCTCAAACCTTTACATGGCAATTGAGCACAATCTTGAAATCATCCCTGTGCTTAGCAAATGCGACATGGTGAACTCTATGCCCGAAGAGGTGGAAGATGAAATCATCGACTTGTTAGGATGCAAAAGAGAAGATATTATTCGTGCTTCAGGAAAGACTGGAGAAGGTGTAGAGGATATTCTGAGAGCTGTAATCGAACGTATCCCTGCCCCCAAAGGCGATGAAAAGGCTCCTTTGCAAGCTTTGATTTTCGACTCGGTGTTTAATCCGTTTAGAGGTATTATCGCTTACTTTAAGATTGTTAACGGCTCTATCCACAAAGACGAGGACGTTATCTTTGTCAATACAAAGAAAAGATACCACGCCGACGAAATTGGTGTGCTTAAAATGGACCTTTGTCCTTGTAAGGAACTGAGTTGTGGTGACGTTGGTTACATTGTGAGTGGTATTAAAACGGCTACCGAGGTTAAGGTGGGCGACACCATTACAAGTGTTGAAAATCCTTGTCAAAATGCAATTGATGGCTTTGAAGAGGTAAAGCCAATGGTGTTTGCAGGTGTTTACCCCATTGAAACCGAAGACTTTGAGCAGTTGCGTGCCAGTTTGGAGAAGTTGCAACTGAATGATGCTTCACTTACTTTCCAGCCAGAATCGTCTGTTGCTTTAGGCTTTGGCTTTAGATGTGGCTTCTTGGGCTTACTCCACATGGAAATTGTGCAGGAACGTTTAGACCGTGAGTTTAACATGAATGTTATTACTACCGTGCCTAACGTTAGCTACAACATCTATGACAAGCATGGCGAAATGAAGGAAGTGCATAACCCTGCTGGTATGCCCGACCAAACTGAAATCGACCATATTGAAGAGCCCTACATCAGAGCCTCTATCATTACACGCACCGAATACATTGGTAACATCATGACGCTTTGTTTGGGTAAACGAGGCGAATTGGTTAAACAAGAGTATGTTTCGGGCGACCGTGTGGAACTTTACTACGATATGCCTTTGGCTGAAATTGTAATTGACTTCTACGACAAACTGAAGAGTATATCTAAAGGTTACGCCTCGTTCGACTATCATCCCATAGGTTTCCGCCCTTCTAAGTTGGTTAAGATGGACATTCTGCTGAATGGTGAGCCCGTTGATGCACTTTCTACACTGACACATGTGGACAATGCGGTTTACTTTGGTCGCCGTATGTGCGAAAAGCTCAAAGAACTTTTGCCTCGTCAGCAGTTTGACATTGCTATCCAAGCAGCCATTGGTGCTAAAATTATTGCTCGCGAAACTGTAAAACAAGTGCGCAAGGACGTTACAGCCAAGTGTTATGGTGGTGACATCAGCCGTAAGCGTAAGTTGCTTGAAAAGCAGAAGCGTGGTAAAAAACGTATGAAGGAGATTGGCAACGTACAGGTTCCGCAAAAGGCATTCTTGGCTGTACTGAAATTGGATTAACCCCCACTCCTTTATAATGAAGTCGTCTAAACTTTTATGAAGTTCAAGATTTGCCTTTATTTTTGAAGCG
>UQPD01000077.1 GCA_900542795.1 uncultured Prevotella sp.
TAAGATCGTCGGCAGCGTCAGATGTGTATAAGAGACAGCCATAAATACCCCCTTTCGGGGGTTGGCTGGCGCATGAGAACCTCAATAGAATGTAATACTTAATACTTAACACTTAATACTTAATGATCTTCTGTATTATCATTTTGTTGGCTTCGTTGATGCGGGAGGTGTCGATGGAGTTGAGGTAGACTTGGGTGGTTTTGAGGGAGGTGTGCCCCATGCCTTGACTGATGATGGCGATGGAGATGTTCATGTCTCGGGCTATGCTTGCCCAGGTGTGACGGGCTACGTAGGTGGTGAGGGGCATTTGAAGTCCTATCATCTCTCCTATTTTCTTTAAGGCGCGATTGACGTTTTCTTGCATGCGCTGGTATTGTCTGTATTCTGTGCCGTCTTCGTGAAGGATGATGGGGAATAGATAGGGACTATTTTGGGTTTGATGAGCATAACGGTCTACTACTTCTTGTTGTGCTTTTTCCCAAGCTATGGTGAGATATTGGTTGGTCTTTTTACGACAATATGACAGCATGCCATTGCGGAGGTCGCTCTTTCGCAAATAGGCGATGTCAACAAAGGGCATGCCACGCATGTAGAAACTAAACATAAAGATGTCGCGTGCGAAGGAGAGGATATGGGATTCGGGGAGTTGTAATTGTGCTATGGCTTTGAGCGCTTTCTCGGAAATGGCACGTTTGGTGGTTGGGACATAAGAGAGGCGTACGCTACTGAAAAGGTTGGAGTGGGTTAAATAGCCTTGGGGGATTGCCTTATATAATAAGGTGTTGAGGGTGCGCAGATAGAAACGGATGCTGTTGGGTTGTAGTCGGCGATTGATGAGCCATGCTTCGTAACTTTCTATGATATCGGGGGTGAGCTGGGAGAAGGCGAGGTCTTTGTTTTCGCGAAATTCTTTGAAGCGTCGGTAGGCACTGGCGTAATTGCGGGCTGTGCCTTGTCGCTTCATTTGCTCTTTTTTCGATATTTGTTGTTGAAGGAAGGTGAAGACGGTTTGGTAGGGAGCGAATGTTTGGAATACTTGACTGAGGGTTTCTAACGATGGTTGGGGATGGGTTGCTTGGATGGTGCTGAGATAGTCGGTGCGTTGTTTTAATTCCCAAGCAAGGGTGGATTGCATTTGCAACAAATATTCTCTACGCTCTCCGGATGGGGGGATTAACAGGGAGGCGGTTTGGCTATCCCATTCTTTTTGAAGGAGATGGTGTGGGGTACGTATCCATTTTGTGTGGCGGTTGTGTATCAGTTGATAGTACAAGGTTCCTTCTGCATGGGGTATGGTGGAAGGACGGAATTTTAATTTTATGGTTATCACAGTTTTGTATTTATGGGTTGATTATAGTAATGTTCAAAAAAATAAATTGTGCTTTCGGGGTTAAGCTAGCGCATAAAGCAATGTTTCGACATAAATGTCCATCAGATTTAAGTATTAAGTAATAAGTATTAAGTATTACAATCTACTAAGCGAACAACTGTTTGTGTTTTTAGTCATAAATTGCCATCAATGAGGCATAAATGTTCATGAATTATTTTTTTGAATTTCCAGGAATAACTCCTTTCGGGGTTGGGCTGATGCAAGAGATGTTGATGGGGAAATAAAGGTATATATATAGGAACGCGCGCGAGGGATGATCATATTTAAGTTTATGAGTGTTCATGATAATATTCGTTTAAGTGTCATAAACTTACGCCAAATGGGTAAGAGAATTAAGCCAAATTGGGTAATATCGATATTTTATCTCGTTAACTATACTGCCTTTTCTATGCTCTTAACTGCGTATATGTGGGTTACATTTTTCGCTTTACTTCCCCTCAAAATCATTAGAACTATCTTTTCATTTCCTTTTTAAAAAGAAGCAAATCATGAAATGCAATAAAAAAGTTGTATTTTTGCACACTGTATGTCTAATTCTTCTTTAGGATGGGAAAATAAATGTTCTATCTGACAGAACTTGTTTAGGCACAAGGTTTGCATGTAGGTAAAAACTATGTGTGGCTTTTGGGAAGCAAAAACACAGGTATACAATTTTACTCTATATACATATAGCAAACAATAGCACAATCTTTTGCGCGTAGCCTTTTACCATGCAGCGCACCGATAATTCACGAATATGAACATGAACGATAATAATCAAACTCCATTTTCGCTTGTAGCCGACTTCGAAGGCGATATGAGCGCATTGTTGCAAACTCCCTTTAAGGGTAAACTGCCTGTGTTGGCACTGCGCAACATGATGCTCTTCCCTGGGGTAGTAGGCACGGTTACTGTTGGCCGTGCTATGAGTCTGAAGGTGGTGACACAATCGCTCAGCAAAGGCACTCTTATTGCCGTAGCTGCTCAGAAAGACGGTGAGGTGGATGACCCTAATCGTAACGACTTATACGACGAGGGCGTGGTGGCTCGCGTTATGCGTGTGATTGAAATGCCAAACCACACAAGCACTGCTATTTTGCAAACTTATGGTGCTATTAAACTGGGCGCTATTAGCAAACGAGGCGGTGTGATGCGTGTGGAGGCTGAACCTGTTGCTGAGGATTTGACTAAACAGGATGATGAGGATTACAAGGCTTTGGTGGATTCTTGCCGAGACCATGTGGTGCGTTTGCTGAAATTGGGCGAAGGCATTCGCTCGGAAGAGGCGACCTTTGCTTTGCGCAATATCAAGCACCCAGTGTTCTTGCTGAACTTTATCTGTTCGAATATGCGCTTGGAACAGAATGAGCGCTATGACTTGTTTACGCAGCACAATATATATGAACGCGCGATGATGTTGCTGAAACTGTTGAGCCGTGACTGCCAGTTGGCTGAACTGAAACGCAATATCGAAACACAAACGCGCCAAGAACTCGAACAGCAACAACGTGAGTACTTCTTGCACCAACAAATTCGTAACATTCAGAGTGAGTTGGGCGAGGATAACGAAGGGGATGCTGCTGAATTGGAGAAGAAGGCTGAGGGTATGGACTTGCCCGAAAAGGTGCGCGAGATTTTTAAACGCGAACTTAATAAGTTTAAGCGCGTTAATCCGCAGTCGCCTGATTATGGTGTGCAACTTACTTACTTGCAAACCATGCTTTCGTTGCCTTGGGGCATCCAAACCGAGGATAACTTGAACATTAAGAATGCAAGTCACATTCTTGACCGTGACCACTATGGCATGGAGAAGGTGAAGGAGCGCATTCTGGAACATCTTGCTACTTTGCGCTACCGCCAGTCGGAGAAGGCTCCTATTCTTTGTTTGGTAGGTCCTCCGGGTGTTGGTAAGACTTCATTGGGACGCAGCATTGCCGAGGCTATTGGTCGTAAATATGTGCGCATTTCTTTGGGTGGTGTACACGATGAAGCTGAAATTCGCGGTCATCGCCGTACTTATGTTGGGGCTATGCCTGGACGTATTGTAAAGGCTATGATTAAAGCGGAGTCTAACAATCCGCTCTTTGTGCTTGATGAGGTGGACAAGGTTTCGGAGAACAACTACAATGGCGATCCGAATAGTGCCTTACTGGAAGTGCTTGACCCTGAACAGAATAGCAGTTTCCACGACAACTATTTGGACTTGGACTATGACCTTTCGAAGGTTTTCTTTATTGCTACTGCCAATAGTTTGCAAACTATTCCTCGTCCCCTACTCGACCGTATGGAGGTGATTAACGTGGAGGGGTATCTTACGGAGGAGAAAAAGGAGATTGCACGCCGACACCTTATTCCTAAAGAACAAAATGAATATGACTTTGGCAAGGATGGTAAGTTGAAGTTTACGCCTGCTGCCATTGAGTTTATTATTGAAAAATATACGCGCGAAAGTGGTGTGCGTCAGCTTGAGAAGCAGATTGACAAGATTTTCCGCAAGGTGGCTTATCTCACTTCGACGAGCGAGGATGGTGAAATGCCTTTTGCAGGCAAAAGCATTAAGCCTGCTGATGTTGAAACGCTATTGGGCAAGCCTTTGTTTAGTCGCGATAAATATCAAGGCAATAAATATGCGGGCGTGGTAACGGGCTTGGCATGGACGGCTGTTGGTGGCGAAATTTTGTTTATTGAAACCAGTGTGAGCCGTAGCAAGGGTGGTAAACTTACGCTTACGGGTAACTTGGGCGATGTGATGAAGGAGAGTGCCGTATTGGCATTGGAATATATCCGCGCACATGCTGACACGTTGGGTATTGACCACCGCGTGTTTGACCATTGGGGTGTACACATTCACGTGCCTGAGGGTGCTACGCCTAAAGATGGTCCTTCGGCTGGTATCACAATTGCTACTTCGATTGCCTCGGCTTTGACGCAACGCCGTGTACGCGACCATATTGCCATGACGGGCGAGATTACGTTGCGTGGCAGAGTGTTACCTGTTGGCGGTATTAAAGAGAAAATTTTGGCTGCCAAACGTGCTGGCATTACTGACATTATGATTTCGGAAGAGAACCGCAAGGATATTGAAGAAATCAATGAGAAGTATGTGGATGGATTGACTTTCCACTTTGTTGAGGATGTGCAAGACGTGTTACGCTTTGCCTTGCTCAAAGAGAAGGTGGAGGGTGCCATCGACTTGAACCAAGCACTCGATGAAGGTAATGCGAACGAACAATCATCTCTAAAAGACACTAAAAGCGATGTGGCCGTTAGGCTATTGAAGGAAAAAGAATGAAATACGAACTGCAACATACTGACGGCGCTGCACGTGCCGGACTGATTACGACAGACCATGGACAAATTCACACGCCTATATTTATGCCTGTGGGCACTTTGGGCAGTGTAAAGGGGGTGCACTTGCACGAGATTAAGGACGACATCAATGCCGAAATTATCTTGGGCAACACGTATCACTTGTACTTGCGTCCTGGACTCGAAATATTAGAGAAAGCTGGCGGTTTGCATAAGTTTAATGGTTTTGACCGTCCGATGCTTACTGACAGTGGGGGCTTTCAAGTGTTTTCGCTTTCGGGCATTCGCAAACTCTCGGAGGAGGGCTGCGAATTTCGTTCGCACATTGATGGCAGCAAGCACTTTTTCTCGCCTGAGAGGGTGATGGACATTGAGCGTACGATTGGTGCCGACATTATGATGGCATTCGACGAATGTCCTCCGGGTACGGCTGACTATGCGTATGCTCGCAAGAGTTTGGACTTGACGCATGGATGGATGAAGCGTTGCTGGAAGCGCTTTCATGAAACGGAACCGAAGTATGGCTACAGTCAGGCTCTATTCCCTATTGTGCAAGGTTGTGTATATAAGGACTTGCGACAGGAGAGTGCCAAGTTTATGACGGACTTGGGTGCTGAGGGATATGCCATTGGCGGATTGGCTGTGGGTGAACCTGCTGAGGTGATGTATGACATGATTGAGGTGGTGAATGACATTTTGCCAACTGACCGTCCGCGTTACTTGATGGGTGTGGGTACGCCTGTTAATATTCTTGAGGGTATTGAACGAGGTGTGGACATGTTTGACTGTGTGATGCCTACACGCAACGGACGAAATGCTTGCCTGTTCACTGCCGAGGGCATTATCAATATGCGTAATGCTAAATGGGCTGACTGCTTTGAACCTGTTGACCCCATGGGACATTGTTTTGCCGATGTGCAATATACGAAAGCTTATTTGCACCACTTGTTTAAAGCGAAGGAATTGTTGGCTATGCAAATTGCCTCAATCCACAACTTGAGTTTCTACCTCTGGTTGGTGCGTGAGGCACGCAAACAGATTTTGGCGAACAACTTTGGTCCGTGGAAACGCGAGATGGTTGAAAAACTGAGCCGAAAGCTCTAAGAATGGTCACATGTTGAAAAAGTTTTTTGAAAAAATAAAGAACTACTTGCTACTCCCTGCCCGACAAAAGTCGAGCGGGGAGTTGGCGGTTGCTGATAGGGATGCTCAAACAGCGTCTGCTAAACCAAAGGATAAGCATGGACATAAGCCTTTGCTTGGTAGGTTGGACCGTTACATCATCGTTAAGTTTATCAGCACTTACATCTTTCTCATTGCCATCATTATTGTGATTGCGGTGATCTTTGACTTTAACGAGAACATTGACAAACTCACGCAGAGTCATGCCTCGGCACTGAAGATTGCGCAATATTATGGCAACTTTGTGCCTTACTTTGCCAACCTTTTTAGTCCGCTCTTTGTGTTTATTGCCGTTATCTTCTTTACCTCGAAATTGGCTGACAAGAGCGAGATTATTGCAATGAAGAGTACGGGCATGAGCTTTAAGCGATTGTTGAGGCCTTACATGTTTACGGCTGCGTTGATTGCTGCCAGTACTTTTGCTTTGGGAGCTTATGTCATTCCGAAGAGTAATGTGGCACGTGTGAACTTTCAGAATCGTTACATCAAGAAGAAGACTGACATTACGTCGGTGGACAATGTGCAGATGCAAGTGGACACGGGTGTTGTGGCTTACATTACGCACTTTGACAATGTGACGAAGAGTGGCTATGGTTTCTCGCTCGATAAGTTTGTGGAGAAGAAGTTGGTGTCGCATCTCACGGCACAAAGCATTCAATATGACACGTTGTCGGATCATCGCTTTTCGTGGACGCTGCGTTCTTACGAAATTCGTACGCTTAAGGGTATGCGTGAGGTGTTGAAACGTGGCGAACGCATTGACACGACGATTGTGATGGAGCCGAAGGACTTCTTTTATGTGCGTGACCAGGAGCAGACGCTTACGTTGCCTGAGCTGCGTGAGTTTATTGACAGACAGAAGTTGCGTGGTGTGTCGAACATTAGTAAGTATGAAGTGGAATACTACAAACGTTTTGCAATGCCCTTTGCTGCTTTTATCCTTACGATTATAGGTGTATGTCTTTCAAGCCAGAAACGTAAGGGGGGTATGGGTATTAGTTTAGGTGCTGGATTGGCATTGAGTTTTGCTTATATTCTGTTTCAAACAATTTCTGCCTCGTTTGCTAACAATGCGGGACTGGATGCCTCGGTTGCAGTGTGGATTCCCAACGTGGTGTTTGCTATCATTGCTTTGGTGCTTTACCGTCGCACACCACAATAAGTAGGGTTCTAATTCATAAAATATGCCCTAAACACAAAAACTAAGAATTATAAATGAACAACATAGAAAACTCTCCCGAAAAGGCACCTGAGGTGTTTTTTGAAGATCTTGACCTGTCGGACAATGTGCTGGATGCGCTTTATGACATGCGTTTTGAAAAATGTACACCCGTTCAGGCTAATTGTATTCCACATATACTTGAGAATCGCGATGTGCTGGGTGTGGCACAAACGGGTACGGGGAAAACGGCGGCTTACTTGTTGCCTTTGCTCACTTTGATGGAACGCGATGAACATCCTGCAGATGCCGTGAACTGCTTGGTGATTGCTCCAACGCGCGAATTGGCAAGACAAATTGACCAGGCTTTACAGGGTTTTGCTTATTACACCCATGTGAATGCGGTGGCTGTGTATGGGGGTAATGATGGGGTGCGCTTTGAACAAGAACGTAAGTCGCTGCAAGCGGGTGCTGACATTGTGTTGGCTACACCTGGACGACTGATTACGCACTTGCAATTAGGCAACTTGGACTTGAGTCGTACGACGCACTTGGTGCTTGACGAGGCGGATCGTATGCTTGATATGGGATTTGCTGAGGACATTCTTTCGATTGTGAAACAAATGCCCGAGCACAGACAAACGATTCTCTTTTCGGCGACGATGCCTCCTAAGATTGCAGAACTGGCACGAACGGTGATGCACAACCCTGTTGAGGTGGAGATTGCTGTGTCGAAACCTGCCGAAAATATTAAGCAGAGCCTTTACGTTTGCCACGAAAGTGACAAGGCGATTATCTTGAAAAAGATTTTTAAAGAGCAGCCTCCCAAGCGTGTTATTTTGTTCTGTTCATCGAAACAGAAGGTGAAGGAGTTGGCGATTGTGTTGCGACGGAGTGGGTTGAATGCTCGTGCCATGCACGCTGACCTTGCACAAAGTGAACGTGACGAGGTGATGAATCTGTTCAGAGCTCATCAGGTGGACTTGCTTGTGGCTACAGACATTGTGGCGCGTGGCATTGACATTGACGACATTACAATGGTGATTAACTATGATGCACCACATGACGCTGAGGATTATGTGCACCGCATTGGACGTACAGCACGTGCTGGACGTGAAGGTAGCGCGGTGACTCTGATTGGCGAAAAGGATTTGTTGGCTTTGTCGAACATTGAACGTACATTGAAGATTAAAATTCCACGTGCTGAACTGCCCGAAGGGGTACGTCCGCCACAAACTGAGCCTCAGCATGGACGTGGAGGTGCGCGAGATGGCAAACAGGGTGGTCGAGGTGCTAAGAATGGTCGTGGAAGGAATAAGAACTCCCAAACTAAGGGGGACGCTACCCATAAGGGAACTAAGACGAACGATGGGAAACAACGTCGTGACAACCACCACCAAGGTTATAAGCAAGGGGGTAAGCCGCATGGCAAAACTGATAACCGCCCTGCTGCAAAGCAACGTCCACCTAAGACTGGGAATGGTCGCAAACCTGAGTAACAAGTTTTTGTTGCAAGAAGACTTTGTCATAAAATGCTTTTTTAAAGACGTTTTGTGACAAAGTCTTCTTGCGAAAACGAACTTGTGCTATGCTTTGGAGGGACTGCCCTATGCTTTTTGAAAATCGCAATGCTTAACCAAGCCTCAAAATAACACAATAATAATGAAACACTTTTTACTTTGCCTTATGGCTGCCTTTGCCTCGCTTGCTACACAGGCGCAATGGTTGACACCCATGACACGCTTTCATGACAAAGACAGCAAATACACCTATTATAATAACAATTTTCTGAGTGGCTTTATGCAGTCGGCGCATGTGAACGATGCGAATGATGGTTTTTTGCAACTTCCCTTTGTGGGCGAACCTTTGTTGCGCTATGTGGGAGAAAAAGACTCTACACAATTTATGGCTTATGCCTCGGGCTATGAGTTTTACCAACGTGATGATGCTGCTAAACGCTATGATGTGCTTTACACTCGTTATGGAGTGAAAGCGACGGTTGAATCGTTCCCCGCTTATTGTGTGCAACGCTTTGCCTATCCCGATACAACTGCCGAAAAGGGTTTCTTGCTCGACATTGACCATGCCTTGCATGGTGCAGGGAATGAGGATATGGACGTGGAGTTTATTGACAAACGTACGATACGCGCCTATAAGCGTACGGCAAAAGGAGGGGTTGGAAGTCGCGCACTTTATTATGTGGCTCACTTTTCGCATCCTTTTTCACAATGGAACATAAGACGCGAGGTGGTGCGCCTTGAAAATGGTGAACGCGAACATCGCTGCAAGGCTGCTTTTGTTTTTAACTTGGGTAAACACGATATGCTCACTGTGGTTTCGGCTGTATCGGAAATGAGTACGGACGAGGCTTATGCACACTTGAAACTGAAGGATAAGTCCAGACACTTTAGCGATGAACGCAAGCCTTTGTTGGCTGCCAACAACGAAAAGCCTGCTTTGGCACGTGTTGAAAACAAAAAGCGTCCGATGGTTACACAGAATAAGGTGGGAAATACACGTACGGCAACAAGCAATAAGAATGTTGCTAACAACCGTCTGGCTACGTCTACTCAATCATCTGCTACCTCAAACAATGGACTTGACTTTATTGAAACAACTACGCGCAATGCCAATTTGAGTGCTGCTTTCTCGGCTGCTGTGATGCAATTACGTCGTTTGCCACAGGTGAAACGTGCTACGAATGCAATGGCATTTATTGATGCCATTACTTCTATATATAAGGAGCAATGTGGTGTGGAAGTGGCAGACTCTTTGTTGAAAAAACACATTGATGCTGTTTTCTCAGGACAAAAGATTACGGATGCACAGGCAGCTTGGTTTGTATTTAACGCCATGGGCTTTGTGCCACAACAAACTGAAGGTACGCCCGAAACGTATCGGGTGGTGCGTCCGTTGTTTAATGTTGTTACGATGCAGTTGCCACGCACACGACGCTTTATTCTGCACACTAAAAACAATGGTATGGGAACACGTCGCATTGCTTCGGCTACCTTGATGCGCGTTCCCTTAACAGATGGCTTGACCTTTACACGACAAGAATGGTTGAAAGGTGGTGTACTGGAAGTAAAAATGGAAAAATAACCTATATTGGGAGCCTTGCAACCCGAAAAAAATGCGTAAGTTTGCAAGGTAAACATTTAAAATACATATAATGGCTAAGACAACAGACGAAAATAATGTGCCTAACAACGAGAAGTTGAAGGCGTTGCAAGCCGCAATGGCTAAAATAGAAAAGGACTTTGGTAGGGGCTCGGTGATGCGCATGGGCGATGAACAGGTGGAAGATGTGGATGTTATTCCCACAGGTAGTCTTGCACTGAACGCTGCCTTGGGCGTAGGGGGATACCCTAAAGGACGTATCATTGAAATATATGGTCCGGAATCTTCTGGTAAAACCACTTTGGCTATTCACGCCATTGCTGAGGCGCAGAAGGCGGGGGGTATTGCTGCCTTTATTGATGCAGAACATGCTTTTGATCGTTTCTATGCTAAAAAGTTGGGGGTAGATGTAGATGAATTGCTCATCTCTCAACCTGACAATGGTGAACAGGCTCTTGAAATTGCTGACCAATTGATTCGCTCTTCTGCTATCGATATTATCGTTATCGACTCGGTGGCTGCACTCACTCCGAAGGCTGAAATCGAAGGTGACATGGGTGACAATAAGGTGGGCTTGCAGGCTCGCTTGATGAGTCAGGCACTTCGCAAACTCACTTCTACTATTAGCAAAACGAACACTACTTGTATCTTCATTAACCAACTTCGCGAAAAGATTGGCGTGATGTTTGGCAATCCTGAAACTACAACAGGTGGTAATGCGTTGAAGTTCTATGCTTCGGTTCGTCTCGACATTCGTCGTGTTACTACTTTGAAGGATGGTGACACGCCTATTGGTAACCAAGTGCGCGTGAAGATTGTGAAGAACAAGGTGGCTCCTCCTTTCCGTAAAGCTGAATTTGAAATTACCTTTGGCGAGGGTATCTCGCACGTGGGCGAAATTGTGGACCTTGGTGTGGAATTGGGCATTATCAAGAAAAGCGGCTCATGGTTTAGCTATGGCGAAACTCGATTGGGACAAGGTCGCGATGCTGTGAAGAAGATTATTAAAGATAATCCTGACTTGGCAGACGAACTCGAGCAGAAAATTGCCGAGGCCTTGAAGGCTGCTAATGAGGATGAGTAATTTTTTTTGATGTGCTAATATGCTAATATGTATTTACGCTTATGCCATGTGGCTATGGGTTGTTGCATACATGGGTGCCTTAGGGCATTAGCATATTAGCACATTTATATTTTAGCACACTGAAAATTGGAATACAAGAAACATTATTCGTCTGAGGAATTGAGTGAGGTGGTGGATTGGTTTAAAAAGCATTATGACCAACTGCCTGAATCTATTCAAGTGGACAAAGCTACTTACATAAAGGATTTGAAGCATACGGTGAAACTCTACTATGACATTGTGGAGAAACATCATGAGAATCCTACTTATGCCGCACAAATTCGCCACATCTTTTTAATGCGCGATGCTGTGTTGCGCGATTATCCTGAAATTGAAAATAAATGATGCGAAAATCGATACGTAAATATAAAGCTCAACCCGTTAGCGATGAACTGCTCAACAACTTGCTAACACAAGCTGAGCACACGCAAACGATGGGAAACTTGCAACTCTACTCGGTTGTAGTGACACGTAGCGAAGAAATGAAACAAAAACTGGCACCTGCACACTTTAACCAACCTATGGTGAAAGGTGCTGACGTGGTGCTGACTTTCTGTGCCGACTATAACCGCACAACGCAATGGGCTTTGAACCGAAAGGCTCACCCTGGTTATGGCAATTTTTTGTCGTTTGTGAATGCTGCTACAGATGCCCTACTCTATTGCCAACGTTTTTGTGACTTGGCTGAAGAGGCTGGATTGGGACTTTGTTTTTTAGGCACTACCATCTATCAACCGCAACCTATCATCGATGCTTTAAAGTTGCCCAAACTTGTAATGCCTATTGCAACCATCACATTGGGTTGGCCTGATGAAACCCCTACCCCCTCTGAACGTTTGCCACTCTCTGCTATTCGACATGATGAAACTTATCAGCCTGTGACAGCTGCTACCATCGACCGTGACTATGCTGAGAAGGAAGCGCTCCCCATAAACCAACACTTTGTGGCAGAAAACAATGTGGAAACCCTTGCTCAAGTGTTTGCCGACATTCGTTACAAAGCATCCGACTGCGAAGCGATGTCTGTTACACTGCTCGATGCGCTCAAACAACAAGGTTTTTTGTAAGACTACACCTTATTATATATCTGTCTCTTATACACATCTCCGAGCCCACGAGACGCGTAGTAATC
>UQPD01000078.1 GCA_900542795.1 uncultured Prevotella sp.
TCGTCGGCAGCGTCAGATGTGTATAAGAGACAGGTAATATAGTAATACTTTGCAAAGGATATATTGTAACTTTTGAAAAGGAAAAGCCATTACTCTTCATTGCGATAGAAAATTCATAAAACTTCAATACTTATTGTACAGATTAAGGCGTTTTTCTAACCTCATATACAAAAAAAATTGATTGTCTCACGACAACCAATCTTTACTAACCTTAAATCTAATACCATGAAAAACATTGCAAAAGTAAGGCTTTTGTACTTATCTTGCAAACGTTTTACCTAATAAAATACCATATTTAATACATTTTCTCATTAGAAATAAATCATTGCAAAGTTAAGATAGCAATTAGATTACAGAATCTCTCATTTGCTGCAATAATTCTTTTTGGTGCTCAGTGAGTGTTGAGGGCATTTTTACGTTGTAAGTAATAATAAGATTGCCATAAGTACCATCGGGCTTTTGGTAACCTTTCCCCCTCAATCTGATTTTAGCACCATTCTGTGTACAAGGCTTTACTTTCAGTTTAAGTTTACTACCTTGCGTTTGTAGCAAGATGTCGCCACCAAGTAGAGCCGTATACATGTCAATGTTTACAGTAGCCTCTGCATCGTAGCTTTGGTTGTCGTAGGTGTACTGTTGGTGACTTCTGCCAGCATTGGCTCTACCAAACAAATCCTCGAAGAATGAAGAGAATCCGCCATTTGTAGAGAACTGACTGAAGTCGAAGCCATTTTCATCGCCACCTCCATAGTAGAAATGAGTTCCCCCTGCACCGCCTTGTGTGCCACCAGCACGTTCAAAGGCGTCAGCTTGTTCCCATTTCTCACCATACTTATCATACTTGCGTCGCTTTTCAGGGTCAGAGAGCACCTCGTTCGCCTCATTCAGCATTTGGAATTTAGCCTTTGCTTTAGGATCGTCGGGGTGAAGGTCAGGGTGAAAAAGCCTAGCACGCTTTTTATAAGCCGCCCGAATGTCTTTTTGAGGAGTATCCTTAGGAATACCCATAATTTTGTAGTAGTCTATAAATGCCATAATCTTTAAGTTTTTTATTACCATACCCCTACAAAACAAGTGCCATAGCCCCCCAAAAAGAGAGAGAAAATTAAAAAACGCCTTTTTGTCAGTCCATTTTGGCAGTTGCACATACTTCACTTGCAATATTTTATGTACTTTTGCAGCAAAACATACGGACAGAAAGGCTACAAAGCAAGGCTGTCCACTAAAAAAACATTGTAAGAATGTATACAGTAGACGAACTCAACGACAGACTAATCGACCTCGCCTTCTCTGAGGATATTGGCGATGGCGACCACACAACCCTTTGTTGCATTCCTGAGGATGCCATGGGTAAATCGCGTCTTCTTATTAAGGAAGAAGGTGTTTTGGCAGGTATGCGTATTGCTAAAGAGGTATTTCACCGTTTCGACCCCACAATGGAGGTTGAACAGTTTATTGAAGATGGTGCCCACGTAAAGCCCGGCGATGTCGCCATGATTGTAACTGGCAAGGTGCGCTCATTACTTCAAACAGAGCGTTTGATGCTTAACATCATGCAGCGTATGAGTGGCATTGCTACTATGACACAGAAGTACGTAAAGCGTCTTGAAGGCACAAACACCCGCGTACTTGACACACGCAAAACCACACCAGGCATGCGTATGCTCGAGAAAGAAGCTGTTAAGATTGGCGGTGGTTGCAATCACCGTATTGGTCTTTTCGATATGATTCTGCTCAAAGACAACCATGTAGACTTTGCAGGTGGCATTGCAAACGCCCTCGATCGTTGTGCTGCATATCAAAAGGAAAAAGGTTTGAACTTAAAGGTTGAAATCGAGTGCCGCTCGTTCGATGAAATCAAGCAAGTAATGGCTCATGGTGGAGCCGATCGTATCATGCTCGACAACTTCTCAGTTGAGGATACCAAGAAAGCTGTAGAACTCATCAACCATAAGTTTGAAACAGAATCAAGCGGTGGTATCACTTACGACACCTTGCGTGATTATGCCGAATGTGGTGTAGATTTTATTTCAGTTGGAGCACTCACCCACTCGGTTAAGGGTTTAGATATGTCGTTCAAGGCATGCTAAAACACTTTTAGAAAGTAATATACGATTGTTTTAAGAATTAAGTGTTAAGTGATAGGCGTTACACTCGTTTGTAACACCCAAGCTTAACACTTAAAATATTTTTCTGATGAAAAATTTTAAAGCATTAGCAACCTCCCTATTTACAGGTCTGGCACTGTTTGTAGCCAATACCGATGCCGAGGCTTGCACCAGTTTCTTAGTAGGTAAAAAAGCCTCGGCAGATGGTTCAGCTTTTATCACCTACAACCAAGATGACTACGGCATGTTTGGCCGTTTACAATACCTTCCTGCAGGAAAACATGCAGCAGGCGAAATGCGTAAAATTGTAGATGGTGACACTAACCATTATATGGGCGAAATACCCGAAGCCCCTTACACATACGCTGTAACAGGTTTTATCAACGAGCATCAGCTCGCCATTACAGAAACCACCTTTGGCGGTCGCAGCGAATTGGCTGATCCAAAGGGTATTATCGACTATACCAGTTTAATGACCATTGCCTTGCAACGAGCTCGCACGGCTCGTGAAGCAATTCGTGTAATGACAACATTGGTACAACAATATGGTTATGCTTCAGAAGGTGAGAGTTTCTCAATAGCCGATCCCAACGAAGTGTGGATACTTGAAATGATTGGTAAGGGTCCCCATGAAAAAGGTGCTGTATGGGTAGCCGTGCGCATTCCAGACGATTGCATTGCATGTCATGCCAACCAGAGTCGCATTCATAAGTTCAACCTCAAGGATAAGCATAATGTGATGTATGCCAAGGATGTCATCAGCTTTGCTCGCAAACAAGGTTTCTTCAACGGAAAAGATACCGACTTCTCGTTTGCCAATGCTTATGCGCCTGCCGACTTCGGTGCCATTCGTTATTGTGAAACCCGTGTGTGGAGTTTCTATAACAAATGGGTGAATGGCATGGATAAATACCTTGACTACGTAGATGGCAAGCACATTGGCAAAGCCGAGCCTATGCCTCTCTATTTCAAGCCTAAACAACAATTATCGCTTCAAGATGTCATGAATTCTATGCGTGACCACTACGAAGGCACACCTTTCGACATAACTAAAGACGCAGGTGCTGGTCCGTATGAAGCTCCCTATCGCCCCACTCCACTCACATGGGAATGTGAAGGTAAGAAATACTTTAATGAGCGCCCCATTTCTACACAGCAAACCGCAGGTACCTATGTTATACAGTTGCGTGCAACAATGCCTAATGCCGTGGGCGGTGTGCTTTGGTTTGGTAACGACGATCCCAACATGGTAGCATACACACCTATCTACTGCTGCGTGAGCAAGGTTCCCGAGTGCTACAATCCCAAGGAGGCAAATGATGTAACTTTTTCTTGGAATTCTGCTTTTTGGGTAGAAAATTGGGTGTCTAATATGACTTACCCACGTTACTCACAGCTCTTCCCGAGTCTTGAAGCCGTACGTCAAGAAATTGAAGGCGACTACATTGCGCAACAAAGCCAGGTTGAAATAAAGGCACAAACACTGCTTGCACAAGACCCAGCACGCGCGAAGGCTTATCTTACCGATTACTCCGTGCAATGTGCCAACAATATGTTAGCTCGCTGGAAAAAATTAGGCGAATATTTAATTGTAAAATACAATGACCAAACCGTTAAACCTGAGAAGGATGGCAAATTTGAGCTTACTCCCGATGGTTTAGGCAAAGCTGTTAAGCGCACTGGTTTCCCCGAAAGCTACAAAAAAATAGTTGTAAAAGAAACAGGCGAAAAATATCTTATGCCCGAACAATAAGTTCGGTAAGTAGACATTCAAAATTAGTTTATCCCCATGAATATATCCATAGTCTTTCTATCGTGGATATTTTCATGGGGATTTTTTATAATCAAAGATTTTTTAGAACCACCCCAACATTTACACTATAACCCACCCATCACCTCCTCAAAACAGAGAAAATCATCGTTATAGCATCAGTTTACGCCATTCTCGTTCGCTTTTCTCAATCATTTTGTGTAAGTTTGCATTCAAATTACATAAATAGGCTTGATAGCCACAAACAAAAAAAGAATATAAGCGTTTATGTCTTGCATACTACATATAGAAACGTCCACAAATGTTTGCTCCGTAGCCCTTTCACAGGATGGAGTTTGTCTTTACGAAGAAATAGATTTTGAAGGTCCCTCACATGCCCAAATCCTTGCAGGTTTTGTAAAAGAAACCGTATCGTTTGCCGACAGTCACGCCATTCCTATTGATGCTGTAGCAGTTAGCAAAGGACCTGGTTCATACACAGGTCTTCGTATTGGGGTTTCTGAGGCAAAAGGCTTAGCTTACGGTCGCGATGCACATTTACTTTCAGTCCCTACCCTTAAGCTTTTAACCGTCCCCGTACTTTTAGGAACCGAGGAATTACCCGATGACGCATTGCTTTGTCCCATGATTGATGCACGTCGCATGGAGGTATATTGTGCCATTTACAATCGAGCATTGAAAGAAGTAGTTCCCACCCAAGCAGTTGTGATAGACGAAAATTCTTTTAAAGAACTACTCGACCAACATCCCATATATTTTATGGGCAATGGTGCCGACAAATGCACCGAAACCATCAAGCACCCCAATGCTCATTTCATCAAGGGAATTGTGCCCAAAGCCAAAAATATGATACCCCTTGCAGAAAAAGCCATGGCTTGCGAGGAGTTTGAAGACGTAGCTTACTTTGAACCTTTCTATCTGAAAGATTTCGTTGCAACACAAAGCAAGAAACTGCTCTAAAAATATTTTTAAAGGTGGTGCTCCCCCAAAAAATAGTTTTAGAAAAAACGCACGAAATACTTTAAGAGCCGTTCCATTTTACAAAGAACTCAAGACTAACACATGAACTCATATCAAAAATTAGATATAGAAAACGCTCCCGTTCCAAGCACACCCGATACATTGGCAGACCGCGACTATAACTCAACGCGCCAAGGATTAAGGATGCCCGAATATGGACGTTTTGTACAAGAAATGGTGGAGTACTGCCTCACCATTACCGATCGCGCTGCTCGTCAACACTATGCCTATGCCATTGCCGATGTAATGGCAGGCTTAAACCCAGAGATGCGCGATGTGCCAGGTTATCAGCATAAAATATGGGACCATCTGGCTTACATAGCCAACTATAAACTCGACATTGACTACCCTTTCCCCATCAACAAAAACGATGGACACAAATTGTCACCTCAAAAACTAACTTACCCCAAAGGCCACATACGTTTTCGTCACTATGGTCGTTTGCTTGAGAAAGCCGTTAACGAACTCAAGGAAACCCCCGAAAGTCCCCAACGTGACGAACTGACACGCTTAATAGCCAATCGCATGAAGCGTAATTTGGCAGACTGGAAAGGCGATGGTGTAGCAGACTCAAAAGTGGCACGCGACATAGCTTATTACACCGAAGGACGTGTTAATCCCAACTTCTCAAGTCCAGGTGAAGGACTAATGCAGATAGGCGAAAACCGATTCCGTACACGTCGAAATAAAGGACTGATTTAAGGGGTTGTATAAAAAATAGAGAGGCTTCCTAATTTGCCTTTAAAAGCAACACCTCAACTTTTTAACTCTAATTCCTATGAGTACGTTTGTCATTGAAGGCGGCCACCGCCTTAAAGGTGAAATCACACCTCAAGGAGCTAAAAACGAAGCTTTACAAGTAATATGTGCCACATTGCTCTCGAAAGAAGCGGTGCGCATTCAAAATATCCCCAACATCCTTGATGTTAACAATCTTATAGCCTTGCTCGAACAAATGGGTGTAAGCACCCAATGGAACGGCAAGGGAGACTGCACCTTCTGTGCTGAAAACATAAACCTCGACTATCTCAGTAGTCAAGAGTTTTTGGAGCGTTGTTCACGCTTGCGTGGTTCCGTGCTGCTTATTGGTCCGCTTACAGCACGCTTTGGCACTGCAACAATTGCTAAACCTGGTGGTGATAAAATAGGTCGTCGACGCTTAGACACCCATTTCTATGGTTTACAAAAGTTGGGCGCACGTTTTTTCTACGATGAAGAAGCTGGCACCTACCACATTGAAGCCAACCACCTCAAAGGCACTTACATGTTGCTCGATGAAGCTTCCATTACAGGCACAGCCAACATCATCATGAGCGCAGTTCTTGCCAAAGGCACCACCACCATCTACAATGCAGCATGCGAGCCCTACATTCAGCAACTCTGTCACCTACTTAATCAGATGGGGGCTCGCATCTCAGGCATAGGTTCAAATCTCCTCACCATTGTGGGTGTAGAGTCGCTCCATGGAGCCACCCATCGCATACTCCCCGACATGATTGAAATAGGTTCATTCATCGGCATGGGCGCAATGGTGGGCGATGGACTCATTATCCGTCAAGCAGGCGTAAAACAATTAGGCATCATCCCCGAAGCCTTCCGTCGCTTGGGCATAAAGCTGTACATAAAAGGCGATGACATCCTTATCCCAGCACAGAAACACTACCAAATAGAATCCTTCATCGATGGTTCTTTCATGACCCTTGCCGATGCGCCTTGGCCTGGACTCACCCCCGACCTTCTTAGCGTACTCATCGTAGTGGCAACGCAAGCTCGCGGCACTGTACTCTTCCATCAAAAGATGTTTGAGAGCCGTTTGTTCTTTGTTGACAAACTCATTGAAATGGGTGCACAGATAATCCTTTGCGATCCACATCGTGCAGTTGTCGTTGGGCACGATCACAAAATACGATTAAGAGGTCGTCGCATGGTATCGCCCGACATTCGTGCAGGTATAGCATTGCTCATTGCCGCTTTAAGTGCTGAAGGAACAAGTCGCATCGACAATGTAGAACAAATAGACCGTGGCTACGAGTGTATTGAAGAGCGCCTTAACCAGCTTGGTGCAAAAATAACACGTTGCTGAAAAAAGGAGAGTACACTCTCCTAAAAAACAAATAACATGATTCGCGACAACGAAGTTTTCAAAATAGGTTACATTACCAAACAAAGAGGTTTGCGTGGCGAAGTAGAAATGTCTTTTACAGACGATTGTTTCGATGCAGGCTCTGCCGATTATTTTGTGCTCGATATGGATGGTATTCTCGTTCCATTCTTTTGGGAAGAATACCGTTTTAAAAACGATGACACACTAATCATCAAGTTCGAGGATATTGACAACGACACCCAGGCACGCACTTTGGTGGGACATTCAGTGTACTATCCCAAGTCACATTATGTAGATGCCATGGACGAGGCCGAAGGCACAACCCTCTCGTCATACAAAGCTCTCACAGGTTTCAAAGTCTATAATCAAGACAACGAAGAAATAGGTGAGATTCTCCATGTAGACGATAGTTCGGTGAACACCCTCCTCACCATAGCCGATACCGAGGGCGATGAAATGCTCTTCCCCTTTCACAACGATTTCCTACTCAATTACGATTTAAAGGAAAGAACCTTGCAACTCTTCATCCCTGATGAATTGAAAAACCTCAATAAATAACAATTCCGCATTCAGATGAAAAAAATAGCAATACTCGGCTCCACGGGTTCCATTGGCACACAAGCCCTTGATGTAATCAAGCAACACCCCGACCTATTCGAGGCACGTGTGCTCACTGCAGGCAGCAATGTTGATTTGCTCATTAAGCAAGCTCGCGAGTTTGTGCCCGATGTCGTGGTTATAGCCGATGAAAGCAAATACGATATCGCCACGAAAGCCTTAGCCAATCTTCCCATCAAGGTATATACAGGTAGCGAAGCTCTTTGTCAGGTAGTAGAGAGCGACAACGTAGACATTGTACTTACCGCCATGGTAGGTTTTGCAGGTTTACGTCCCACAGTGGCAGCCATCAAGGCACACAAAACAATAGCCTTAGCCAATAAGGAAACATTGGTCGTAGCAGGTAGCGTAATCCGTGCTCTCTGTGTGGAGCATAAAGTAGCCATTCTCCCTGTCGACAGCGAACACTCAGCCATATTTCAATGTTTAAATGGCGAACAATGCAATCCCATTAAGCGCATTTTGCTTACTGCATCGGGCGGACCTTTCCGCAACCTAAGTAAGGACGACCTTGAGCACGTCACCCCAGAGCAAGCTTTGCAACATCCCAATTGGAAGATGGGAAGCAAAATCACCATAGACTCAGCTACAATGCTTAATAAAGGCTTTGAGATGATTGAAGCACATTGGCTTTACGCTGTAGCACCTCAGGATATTCAAGTTGTGGTACATCCCGAAAGCATCGTTCACTCAGCTATAGAGTTTGCCGATGGCGCTGTTATTGCCCAATTAGGCACCCCCGACATGCGTTTACCCATTCAGTATGCTTTCAGTTTCCCACAACGCTTGTCGCTTAACTCTGAGCCACTCGACCTCTTTAAAGTAGGAACCCTTCATTTTCATGAAGCAGACATGGATCGCTTTCCCTGTTTGCGCTTAAGCTACGACGCCATTCGCAAAGGTGGCAATATGCCTTGTGTGCTTAATGCAGCAGGCGAAGTTACCAATCTTGCTTTTCGCGAGGGACGTATCAAGTTCACCGACATACCACGTCTCATAGAGCGTGCCATGTCCGAGGCTACATTTATTGCTACACCTACCCTCGATGATCTTTTTACTACAGATGCTGTTGTGCGCAAACTTACAGCTGGATATATTCATTAAAAGTAGGTGTACAAAAAATAAAATCAAAAAAACTCCAACACAATAAACGTGGAAATATTCTTTATTAAAGCTCTTCAGCTCATTCTGTGTTTTGCTCTGCTCGTTATTTTGCACGAAGGCGGACACTTCTTATTTGCTAAAATCTTTAAGGTGCGTGTCGAAAAGTTTTGTCTCTTCTTCGACCCTTGGTTCACCCTCTTCAAGTTCAAGCCCCGCAAAAGCGACACCACTTATGCCATGGGTTGGCTTCCCTTGGGCGGTTACGTTAAAATATCGGGCATGATTGACGAGTCGATGGACAAAGAGCAAATGAAACAACCCGTAAAACCTTGGGAGTTCCGTGCCAAACCCGCTTGGCAACGCCTTTTTATCATGATAGGCGGTGTACTCGTCAATTTCATTACTGCTCTTGTCATCTATGCAGCCGTGCTTTTTACTTGGGGCGAAACCTACATCCCCATTCGCAATATGACCTATGGTTTTAAGTTCAATGAACAAGCCAAGCAAATGGGCTTCCGCGATGGCGATATTGTATTAGGCACCGACACCAAAACATTCAGAGATTTCAATGGTAACGTCTTTCGCGATTTGAGCGAAGCACATTCAGCCACCGTGTTGCGTGCAGGCAAGCAAGTAACCATTTCCATGCCTGGCGATCTCAACATGCTTGACATGATTAAGCAACAACCTCGTTTCATCGAGATGTTAATACCCTCACGTGTCGATAGTGTCATTCCCAATAGTCCTGCAGCACAAGCAGGCATCCAGCGTGGCGACCAAATAGTAGGCTTCAACGGAAAGAGTTTCACCACTGTCAACGAGTTCCAAGTTATCCGTGGTTCACTTGATGATGTACTTGCTGCATCGCCCACACATGCCGATAGCCTTCGTTTGCGCAATGTAATTCTACTTGTACGTCGTGCAGCAACTGCTCAAACCGATACTTTAAAGATGCAACTTGCCCCCGACTTCAAATTAGGCATAGCATGGTATAACCCCACATTGTCCGACTACAAAACCGTAACTCGTCATTATGGTTTCTTCGAGAGTATACCTGCTGGTGTAACTCATGGATGGAATGTTCTTGTAGGTTACGTTGACGATCTTAAGTATCTCTTCACCGCTGATGGTGCTAAGAGTGTAGGTTCATTTGGTGCCATTGGCAATCTTTTCCCTGCTACATGGGATTGGTGCCGTTTTTGGGAACTCACCGCTTTCATCTCTTTGATGTTAGCCTTTATGAATCTCCTTCCCATCCCTGCACTTGATGGTGGTCACGTATTCTTCCTTTTGGTTGAAGTTATCACACGCCGCAAACCCAGCGACAAATTTATGGAGCGTGCTCAAACCATTGGTATGAGTATATTGCTCTTGCTCATGGCGTTCGCTATCTTTAATGACTGCCGAAATTTCTTGTTCTAAGCAAAAAATAAAAGCTCAGCTTTTTCAATAAAATCCCATAAACACCGTAGTTCGTTAATCAATAACAGCTACGGTGTTTATTATTATATCCTTAATTCCGCAACCCTATAATAAAACAAAATTGGCAAAGTGTTTGAAACAGAAAAGTTCCAATTCATTTTGCCATGTCAGAAAATACTTCCATTTCCGAGTGTGAGGTTTTTATTCTCCCCCCCCCAAAAAAAAAATGTATTACACGATAAACAAAGCCTTTTTGGGGAACCACGCAGTAGATAAAAACTCGGAATTATTGGTCTAAAAAATATCAAGGATAATTTAAAGGAAAAAAGGAACACTATGGGAAAAGATATAAATCTCTATTTTTGCTGCATGAAAAAGTTTTTTTATCCTTTGGCTCTTGCCGTTACGCTCTTATTAACGAGTTGTGACGTGATAGATTATCACCCTTATGACACACGTGTGAAGGGCAAACATAACTTGAACACAACAAACATCGCACAAATAGAAGCAATTTGTACTGGGCGCGATTCCATAAAATTTGCAGTGATTAGCGACACACAACGCTGGTATGACGAAACAAAACAAGCAGTTAATAGTATCAATGCACAAGGCGATGTAGACTTTGTGGTGCATTGTGGCGATATGTCGGACTTTGGTGTAACACGCGAGTTTACCCTTCAACGCGATATTCTCGAAAAACTGAATATGCCTTATGTAGTGCTTATTGGCAACCACGATTGTTTGGGTACGGGAGGCGATACTTATCGTTATTTGTTTGGCGATGCTAATTTCTCGTTTAACGCTGGTCCGTTCCACTTTGTTTGTCTCAACACCAATGCCTTTGAGTATGACTATTCAACGGCTATCCCAGACTTTACATTTATTCGTAACGACTATACCCAAACATCACCCGATGTGGTTGGCACGGTTGTAGCTATGCACGCTATGCCCCATTCTGACCAGTTTAATAATAATGTGGCTGATGTGTTTGAAGTGGAACTGCACAAATATCCAAACCTGAAGTTTTGCCTTTGCGGACATGGTCACAAGCGTGGTGTTGACGACATTTTTGGCGATAACATGCTTTATTATGAATGTGGAGCAGCTAAAAGCAGGGAATATCTTTTGTTTACGATGAAAAAAGATGGCACGTATGTGTATGAAGTGGTTAAATATTAAGCGCACGATCATGTTTGCGCTGTGTAGCATGATGGCAGCTTCAACATGTGCTGCAACGCGCAAAATTGAGGAGATAGGCACAATAACACACATTGTGGGATTATGCCAAGAGGACAATGCTTTGAAGCGTGTGAACAATGGTCTGCCAACAGACAGTGTGATAAAGAACATACCAGACAGTTTGCGCAACGAAATAAAGTTTGAAAAGCGTAGAGAACGTTACATGCGGCGTTGGATGCGTCTTGTGCCCAATCAAGCCACGTTACAATATGCAGGTAGTATTGGATTGATGAGCTTGGGTGTGGGATGGCATTATGGCAAGAATCAACATTGGGAAACGGAGTTATTGGTAGGTTTTGTACCTCGTTATCACACAGAGGAGGTTCACACCACTTTTACACTAAAGGAGCGTTATGTGCCTTGGCATTGCAGATTGAGCAATAGTTTAACGCTACAACCCCTCACAACGGGACTGTTCTTTAATACAATATCGGGTGACGACTTTTGGCGTGATTTACCTAATCGTTATCCCAAACACTATTATGGTTTTTCGACTAAAGTGCGCACGCATGTTTTTATAGGACAACGCCTGCGCTACAATATTCCACCTGGCAAACGTTTGTTGCATCAAGCAGTGAGTGTGTATTACGAATTGTCTACCTGCGATCTTTATATTGCATCGAAAGCAACAAATAAGGGCTATCCTTGGAGTCAAACGCTTTCGCTGGCATTAGGATTGAGATGGGAGATGTAATATTAAGTTGAAGCAAATTTCATATTTTTCTTGCGAGATTTTTTAAGGAGTAATCAATGTCTCACGCGCCAGTCTTACCCTCTAATGGGGTAAGACTGGCGAATAATTCTTTTAAATAACACTTTGTATGACACTTTAAATAGCCAAATCTTTATTTTTTTTACATGAAAATTTGGTAGTACAGAAAAAAGTTGTACCTTTGCACCGCATTTGAGAGCAAGTGTTATAAATCGCTGCGGAAATAGCTCAGTTGGTAGAGCACAACCTTGCCAAGGTTGGGGTCGCGAGT
>UQPD01000079.1 GCA_900542795.1 uncultured Prevotella sp.
TACGAGATTACTACGCGTCTCGTGGGCTCGGAGATGTGTATAAGAGACAGCTAATATTCTGATAGTTGCTTTGCACCCTCTCGCATGTGTCTTGGGCTCAGTTCGCTCAGTCACATAGCCCGCTATGCTCCTTCGTTCACTAACCCCCATACACACACGATAGGGCACAAATCAACTTATCAGAATTATTAGAGCCACCCTTAAAGCAGTAGGTGTTCAATACCATTTATCAAATACCAAACACCCAACTACAAGTCTTATTTACCAAGCATTATTTGCTTTTTACCATTAACAATCACCACACCACGTGCACCATTCGGCGAACATTGACGACCATCTATGCCATAAACGACAATAGGCTTTTGCGACTCAGCAGTTACAACCTTGCCTACCCCCGTTGTAGTATTCATAAAGTCCAACGACAATGCAGACGCCATAGCACTCCATTGCAAATAAGCCTTATAACGACCTAACGTAGTACCCACTTTAGCGCGATAGAAAGCAGTCTGTTCATTCATCGTTCCCAACACATATGCGTTGTCGTCTGAATTTATGATATAATCTGCCTTGGCATTGCCACGCAACAAGTTACCCTCCAAATCAGCCACCTTCATCGTACCCTGAGCCTTTTCCATTTCGAATGTCACATTGTTTGACGATGTAGTTAACAACACACCCTCTCCAGCAGGAATAGCCATACCTTCAGGCACAGCAGTTAATTGTGCAAAGTCTTCTGCCACTTTCTTCACATACCAAGCCTTCACGCCCTCAGGCACCGCTGCATCAAAGGGAGCACTAAAAGTAGCCATGCGCTCAACTCCCTGCACCTGCTCTGCTACATTAGTCCTTACTTTTACCTTTGTAGGCAAAGCTGTATAGACCGTGAATCTACGACGGAACGTTTCCGCATTCCAACGATCCAACCAAGCACCATCACGTTCAACATCCACATGCACTTCATAGGTGCCTTCACCCAATTGTGTAAGATCTATGGTGTTACGTGTTGCCCCTGTAAGGTCGGTCGATTCATAATTACTGCGCGGAATTCCCACATTGTAAGCCTTACTTGTGTAAACAGTTGCTCCCGTTGCTACATTTACCAAACGATAGCGAATTTGCGTGTTATATGTACCTTGTGTCAAATTTGCAGATCTTGCCGAAATGCCCAAAGTTACCGTAGGCGACTGTGTTAAGTCGAAATAATGGCTTGCAGCAGGCTCGCCCTTTTCGTCAAGCAATTTAACTGAAGTTACCGTTACTCGTCCTGTATAACTACTCGGGAACACCTCAAGTAAAAAGTCCTCAGGAATGGCTATATCATAAATTGCTGGATTTTTTGTTTCGATGTTGTGGTTAAACTTCAACGACATTTTATATTTTCCTGCCTTGAGTGCATGCGACCCCGTTGTACCTGCGTATGAGGTCATAAACTTCAGCAACCATTGTGTTGTATCTTGGCGTTGTGCCACCATGTGTGTAAGATATGCCACAGGAGCTTCATAAGTTTCGCCTTCCAAGTTACCCGTTCCCGTAAACACTACTTGTGCCTCACCACGTGCTTGGTAACGACTCAAATTGGCAATATTCAAGCTGATGCCAGCCAACTGACTGCTATACTCATAAGCAGGGGCAACCACCTCGGGCATACCCACCACCGAAAGGTGGGGCTTGTTATCTGCCTGTATAAGGGAAACCTTTCCGTTTTCCACAATCATGGGCACACTATTTCCGTTAATCATATAGGTCCAATTGCCCCACTCATCCTTGTCAGCATTAAGCAAACGACGACCCAGCGGACGCAAATAATAAGTTCCATTGGCAGGTCCATCTATTTCGCTCAAATCAACTGCCATAGAACCATAGTCGTAGTTATAGGAGTTGTAATAGGTCGCCCATGTTTGCTTGCTCATAATGCTAAACACGTGCAAGCAAGTACCATCTTGTGCAAAGAGTCCAATGCCCACCTGTCCGGTATATGATCCATTTTCATCTTGTGCCAAGTTACGCGCTCCCACTCCTTTTAATTGTGCAGGAATGCTTGATGAGGTTGTCCAACCTTCGCTCGCTTGGAACTGCAATCCTTGGTCATTGTTAATAGAGAGCACCACGGGTTTAGGACTTAGTGGCTCAATCACACCATTGTTGGGATGCACAAATAGCGCCAATTGTTTTTCGTAATAACAACCGTCACTACCATAACCACCACCTGCCACAGCAGCTGTGTTAATGTCAAAATAGCCATCGTCTAATCCTGCCCAACCCCAATTTACGTGTATCAAGCCATTTTCATCATAACCATCATACACAAAGGCATGGTCACCTCCCGTCATAAACACGGGGCAACCCATAGACAGTTCATTATATATGGCTTGCACAAATTCGCCACCAGGCAAAATATCTTTTTCTAACTGACGCACATTGCAGTCATAATATTTTTGCAAAGTATTCCACACCTTTCCTTCATCACAAATGGTGCCATTCACGCCATAGGTTGCTCTTGCCAAATATCCTAAGTCATACATCAATGCGCCCACAGCCTGAGCTTGTGTTTCATTATATCCGCCGTGACTATAGTCGTTAAGCATATTGTCCCAATCATAGTGTTCAAGTCCTAAGGCACCTTCTCCTCTCTTGGCTGCAGCAGGACGTTGCATAGGCCACTTGTGGGCTGCAAGCACTTGTGCAGCAGCTGTAATAGCACAACCTGTGTAAGTAGGACGTCCTGAAGTACTACTTCTTGGGGTATAATAATTATAGGGATACTCCTGGCTCCACAGGGTGCTTACCAAGGGTTTTACATAGGCCTTGGGCGGTTTGGCATAACTGGGTGTTACACTCACACTGTCAACTCTCACCGCCTCAACCGCACGGGTATAGTTTGCCAACAAAGCGGCAAGCGGGGTAGGTATATTTTGTAGGTCGAGCGAACCATGGTCGCTATATCCTAACACACCTCCCACACGGTCATCAGCCGATACAATTACAAAGCCTTCACCATTTTCGTTATTAAACATATGCAAGGCAGGCTCTGCCACTAATGCTTGTTTTCCTTTTCCCATTGCTGCAAGGGGAGCTGTCTCTACGCTTATGGGCGAAGACACATATTTTTGAGCCAAAGCCTTAGCTTTGTTTATGTCAACGGGTCCAGCCTGAACAGTTGCTACTGCCAATGCCGAGATAATTAAAGTATATATTCTCATTGATTTAATTAAGTGTTTTTGGGGGATTAGAAGTCGTCTAAACTTTTCTGACGAAGATTAGATGACTATTTTAGTAAATAGAGGGCAAATTTTAAAAATTACTTCACTACGACTTTCTTTCCATTTACAATATAAACGCCAGGTGTTTTCAAATTATTTACCTTGCGTCCCATCACATCATAAATTACAGAAGCTTTTGACGAAGCTACATTGTTGGTTTGCTGAATACCAGTTACATTGTCGTCACCATACTTAGCTACGTTACATACGGCAGCGTTTTCAATCATGTTGGTTTGGGTGTTAAACAAAATTGCTACCACTTGCAACCTTTCGCGGTCTTGAATCAAGCTATATTGGCTTATATTATCGAATGTGGTTGTATGCGTTTGCACTTCATTGGCTTTCAACACACTGGGAAGAGAGTTTGCCACTCCATTGCGTATGCCTTGACTCACTATGGCTACGTGGTTAAAGGTTACTCCTTTCACATAGAAATTATCGCCCACATAGTTTGCAGGGTCACGGAAAAAGTCCATTTCAGGCGGTGCATCTTTATAGGTATCGCTCATGTAGTCACTATAATTAGCTTGCTGCAACCACTTATCGTTCTTCAGTCCGCTTGCAGTCAAAACATAGCCTACGGCATAGGTAGCCCCTTCTTCGGGATTGGCACAAGGCTCTACTTCGGTGGTCACACTGATGTTGTTGCCCATTTCGTCCCAAGTGGCTTTCACGTCTATGTTCATAAACGTCAAGTTGTTCTTCTCGCTCTCATACATACCTGAGCCATCATAGCCCGCAATTTTTCCTTTACGTGCACACCATACAGAAGGCAAAGTGGCTGCATAATCATAAAGCATGCCATTTTGATAGGCTGCGGTTGTTGCCAATTTATCGGCTTTGTGAATGCTTATAGCTACCACATCATCAGGATGTTCGCGAACAAGGGCTTCGGTTGCCACCATACCCACAGGACACCATTGGCACCACAAAGCTGTGTAGTCTTCAATCAACACGCGTTTGTGCGGCACTTTGTTAACCGTGCAACGAGTGATGTAAGTAATGGGCGAAGAATATTCATTGTATTCACCATTCACTTCCTGCACATGAAGCATTAAGTCTACTTTCCCAAGCGAGGTTCCCGCAGGAATTGGAATATTTATTTTGCGAATTTCATCTACGGCAAGTGGCGTATCAAAGTTCAGCATAACAGGGTCTGTACTCTCATACGTTTCCATGTTGCAAAGCGTATACATGATACTTTTCACTTCAGTATCCCCCCAATTCATAAAATTCACAGGGGCAAAAGCTTGGGGATCATTAAGTTTAACAAATACATTGCCAACTGTCATGGGACTTACAGAGTTTTTTGCCCAACAGCCAATAGCCACAAGCAAAAATAGCACAAATGATAGTAGGTACTTTTTTTGTTTCATGCTTAAAAAATTGGTTTAATAGTTTTTGTAAATGATAAGTAAGGGATTGGTAATACTAGCAATAATACACCTTTAGTGTGTAAAGGTAGTATATAATATGCATGTATACAATCTATGAAGTTTGTGTTTAATTTTTTACAAGGTAAATTAACAAGTTCAGAAGTCTACTCGTTCCACACACACTTTTTTTTTAGAAAAAAGAAGTTCTTGAATTCACATGTTAGTCTCTGATTTCAACAAAGCACCTCGCACATCATAAATAAGTATTTGGTGTTAGGCGAAGAGCGATTTTTATCGACATTACGAAAAGTGACAAGTGACCAGTGACCACCATTTTTTCTGATATTCAATAAATTAGCGGTCACTTGGTCACTCTTAATTTTCGTAAAATCTGTATTAACGAAGCTTTCGTGTAGATTTTAGGAGATAAAATACATTGTTTTATCAAGGCTCTCCCACTGTCTATGAAGAAAGCATGCTAAAAATCCTTCAATTACACCCCAAAATCGTTTTAACTAAATCGCGAAATTGTTTTAGTTAACTCGCGAAATTGTTTTAGTTAACTCGCTGAATCGTTTTAACTAAAACAATTTTGGAGTAAAAAACGAAACTTTCTGGCGAATAGAATAAGTGCTCTTTGGCACAAATTTTCTGACAAAGTTTAGACTACTACATAATAAGCATCTCTACCTATATTTTTTAGTCCACAGGATATTCCTCGAAGGCATAAAGCACTGTCGAAAGATAGCGTTCGCCTGTATCGGGAAGCAAAGCTACAATGGTTTTGCCAGCATATTCAGGCTGTTTTGCCAATTCAAGAGCAGTGTGCAAGGCTGCACCCGACGAAATACCCACCAAAAGTCCTTCCTTTTGTGCCAACAGGCGCGATGCGCGTATGGCATCATTATCTGCCACAGGCACAATTTGGTCTACAGCCTGTGCATCAAAGTTCTTAGGCACAAAGCCTGCACCAATGCCTTGAATTTTATGTGGTCCCGCAGGTTTACCCTCAAGCACTGCACTGGTAGCAGGCTCAACGGCAAGAACTTGAATATGCGGATTGTGTGCTTTAAGTCCACGTCCTGTGCCACTCACCGTACCTCCAGTGCCTACACCTGCCACAAATGCAGCTACTTTACCCTCTGTGTCACGCCAAATTTCTTCGGCAGTTGTGCGAGTGTGTGCTTCGGGATTGGCTGGATTTTCAAATTGTTGAGGAATAAAACTTCCAGAATGTGTCTGCTGCAATTCTTTTGCCTTAGCAATGGCACCCTTCATACCCTCGCTACCAGGAGTGAGCACTAACTCTGCTCCAAGGGCTTTAAGTAGGTTGCGACGTTCCAAACTCATGGTTTCGGGCATGGTAAGAATAATGCGATACCCCTTCACCGAGGCTACCCAAGCAAGTCCAATGCCTGTGTTACCACTGGTTGGTTCAATAATTATGCCGCCCTTAGCAAGTTTACCCGTACGCTCTGCCTCTTCAATCATGGCAAGTGCCACACGGTCTTTTACACTTCCACCTGGGTTAAAATACTCAAGTTTTACAAGCACACGGGCTTTCAGGTTAAGGGCTTGTTCTACGTTGGTTACTTCGAGCAACGGAGTGTTACCCACAAGTTCAGTAAGCGAATGATAAATTTGGCTCATATCTTTAATGGTTTTATGTGTCGTTTTTTGATGATGCAAAGATACGGGCTTTTTCTATACAATGGTATACCAAACATGTGGTATATACAACAATTACATCAAAATATCCTTGTTTTTATGTCACATTGCTACCCAAAACACATTTCTCCTAAAGAAATGTGCATAAAAAAAGCTGCCCTAATCTGCTTTTACAAACAGAAATTAGGCAGCCTGTTGAGTTAAGTTGACGATTGAATCGACGATTATTCGCCCGGAGCGATAGCACCAGAAGGGCAAACATCAGCGCAAGTGCCGCAGTCAACACAAACGTTAGGGTCAATAGAATACTTTTCGCCCTCAGAGATTGCACCAGAGGGGCATTCGTCGATACAAGTACCGCAAGCGATGCAGTCGTCACCAATTACGTAAGCCATAATAGTAGAAATTAAAAATTGTTTGTTGAGTTGAGTTATTGTCCTTGCAAACACTGCTTGCACCGCAGTTTCCTGCAGATAACAATCAACGTTTGCGCAGCAAAGTTACATATTTCTTTCATACAAGAAAGCAATGAGGCAAACTTTTATTACTTTTGCAGTTACTTAGAGCAACGTTAGCTCGACAAGCACACAATAAATTACGCGCGTGCGAGTTTTTTATATATATGAATAAATTTATCTTCACTCTATTGTTGGCTATGCTGACCTATTTGGGTGCTTTTGCCCAACAAAGGCGCGTGCAAAACAAGCCTTACATCGACGAGCGCCGTTTTCACTACGGTTTTTTTGTCGGTGCACACGATCAGTCTATGCACCTTAGCAACAATGGTTACCAACCAGCAGCATCTGAGGCTACGACAGGACAACAATGGGTGGCACAAACTGATCAAGCTAACTTAGGTTTCTCAGTGGGCGTGCTTGGTGAATGGCGCATCAATTCATACTTAGGACTGCGCGTGCTGCCTTCTTTGCACTTTGGTTCACGACACGTTATGTTTAAAGAGTTAGGCACGCAACACACCGAACAACAAGACATGAAGTCGTGCTACATTGGTGTGCCTGTCGACTTAAAGATTGCTGCACCACGCTTTAATAACTATCGCCCTTATGTGGTGGCAGGTGTGGCTCCCATGTACGATTTAATTACAACCAAACAGAGTAAGTTACGCACCAAGCCGCTCAATCTTATGCTTGAAGCTGGACTGGGCTGCGACCTTTACATGCCATTCTTTAAGTTTATACCCGAACTCAAATTCTGCTTTGGTTTAGGAAATGTGCTGCAAAAGAACCGTAAGGACATTACCGACCCTTCGCAGCTTATTTACACACAAAGCATCGACCGCGCTACCATTGGCATGGTAATGCTCACCTTCTACTTTGAATAATTTTTTGAAATGCGAAATTCATCATCACTACGCTACACATCTTTCCGTGTGAAAGAGAGCACCACTTTGCTCGAATTTATTGAACGTGCGCTCAACGGCGTGAGTCGTAGTCGCGCTAAAGCCATCTTGAGTGGTGGCGGCATACGCGTTGACCATAAAAACACTAAACAATTTGACTTGGCATTGCAACCAGGACAATTAGTTGAAATTTCAAAGCGTAAGCCTAAAGGCGAATTACAATCGAAATTTGTGAAAATTGTGTACGAGGACCCACAGGTCATTGTTATTGAAAAAGCACCTGGCATTTTGTCTATGGCTTCGTCGCACCACTCTTTCTGCGTTAAGAAGGTACTCGACGATTATTTTCACCGCACACACCAAAAGTGTACAGCACACGTTGTACATCGCCTTGATCGCGACACATCGGGGTTATTGGTTTATGCCAAGACACTCGAAGCTGAACAGATTTTGGAACACAATTGGCGCGAAATTGTAACCGACCGTCGCTACTTGGCATTGGTGTCAGGACAGTTAGACGAGCCGAAGGGTAGCGTAGAAAGTTGGCTGAAGGATAACAAGGCATACTTTACGTATTCTTCGCCCGTTGATAATGGAGGTAAATATGCCTTAACACACTATCGCGTGTTAAAAACCGATGGTAAGCACTCGTTAGTTGAATTAAAACTCGAAACAGGACGTAAAAACCAAATCCGCGTTCACATGCAAGATTTAGGTCACCCGGTTTGCGGTGACACTAAATATGGCAACGGTGACGACCCCATCGGTAGATTGGCATTACATGCTTATCGTCTCAATTTTTATCACCCCATTACAGGTGAACCTTTGCGTTTTGAGACAGCCGTTCCTAAAGGCTTCCGCTTGTAAACTCTAAACAATCCTTTTTTTAAAATCGCTCTTTATTGAATGATGCAAAAGCACAATGTTCAATATGTTCAAGTAGTCCTGCCACTTGCCGTGGCAGGCTCTTTTACTTATACCCTACCGCCTGAATTTGCAGAAAAGGTGCAAGTAGGCTCTCGCGTAGTAGTACAGTTTGGCACACGTCGCTACTACACAGGCATTGTGTTAGACGTGCTAACTGAGAATCCTTCGCCCCAAAGCAAACTAAAGTCTATTGCTGATGTTGTGGACAATGCTCCCATCTTACTTACTGAGCAACTCAAACTTTGGCAATGGATTGCTACTTATTATATGTGTACATTGGGCGAGGTTATGAAAGCAGCTCTACCCTCAGGACTGAAATTAGAGAGCGAAACCATCTTACTGCGCAATGCAGACTTTGAAGCTGAAGGTGCAGAACTGTCTGACCGTGATTGTGCTATTCTGCATGCACTCGACGATGAAAAAGGACATGACATTCTTGCTCTGGAAAAGGCTTTGGGCATTAAAGCACTTATTCGTCCCGTACGGCGATTGATGGAGATGGGAGCTATTGTGGTGCGCGAAACTTTAGCACAAAGTTTCAAGCCACGAACCGAACAGTTTGTACGACTCTCTGAAACCTTGCAAACTGAAGCTGCGTTACACCAAGCCATCGACTCGCTGAAACGTGCTCCCGCACAAGAGGCTTTGTTTATGCGTTACCTGGAATTGGCAGAAGCAACGGCTGCGTTCAAACTGCAAAATCCCAATTTACTTAAGGCTGTTAGCCGACACGAACTCTGCAGCGAGCCTAATGCTGCAACAGCGCTAACGGCTTTAAAAAAGCGTGGACTGATGGAAACCTATGCTGTTGAAACAAGTAGGCTACAGCCCAATGCCGAGATTTTTAGCGATGGACCTTCGTTAGCAAAACCACTCAGCACAGAACAACAACGCGCACACGATGAGATTGTGAACATCTTTGCACAAAAAAATGTGTGTTTACTACATGGTGTAACCTCAAGCGGAAAGACTGAAGTTTACATGCAACTCATTCGCGAAACTTTGGCACAAGGAAAACAGGTGCTTTACTTAGTACCCGAAATTGCATTGACCACACAACTCACCACCCGATTGGCTCGCGTATTTGGCAAACAAATGGGCGTATATCATTCAAAGTTCCCAGATGCCGAACGTGTGGAACTTTGGAAACACCAACTCTCAGCCCAGGCTTATCCACTCATTTTGGGTGTACGTTCTTCCTTATTCTTGCCCTTCCAAAATTTGGGATTGGTAATTGTGGACGAAGAACATGAAACGAGTTACAAGCAAGTGGACCCTGCACCACGCTATAATGCACGCGATACTGCCATACTTATGGCAGCTCAACAAAAAGCGAAGGTACTACTCGGTACTGCTACCCCCTCGTTAGAGACATACCACAATGCCCTAAACGGAAAATATGGCTTGGTAGAAATGCTACACCGATATGGCGATGTGCTCTTGCCCGAAATTCGTGTGGAGGATATTAAGGAGTTAAAACGCAAAAAACTTATGAAGACGCCTTTTTCTCCCAACCTTACGGATGCTGTGCGCCATGCACTACAAAATAAAGGACAAGCCATTCTTTTTCAAAATAGACGTGGCTTTTCGCCGGTACTCGAATGTCGCACCTGCGGATGGACTCCTCGCTGCACACGCTGCGATGTAAGTCTCACTTACCACCAACGCTTATCTAAATTGGTGTGCCATTATTGTGGAGCACAATACAACGTACCCAACCAATGTCCTTGCTGCAATGGCACTGAATTACGCGATTTGGGCTATGGAACCGAAAAAATTGAAGCAGAAGCCCAACGTGTTTTTCCTGAAGCACACACCGAACGAATGGATCTTGATACTACCCGTTCGCGCACTGCCTACGAGCAGATTATCGACCGTTTTGCACACAATGAGACCAATCTTTTAATTGGTACACAAATGGTAACAAAGGGGTTAGACTTTGACCATGTGCGCGTGGTAGGAATTATCAATGCTGACCAAATGCTGAATGTGCCTGACTTCCGTGCACACGAACGGGCTTTCCAAATGATGAGTCAAGTTGCAGGACGTGCAGGACGTAGAGGCGAACGCGGCTTGGTTATTTTACAAACCAAACAGGCAGACAATCCTATCATTGCTCAAGTTGTAAATGCAGATTACAAGGCTATGTATCGTGCCCAAATTGCGGAACGAGAAACCTTTCACTACCCGCCCTTCTACAAACTCATCAACATCTACTTAAAGCATCGCAACGACGATGTGGTAGATCATGCAGCGCAACACCTTGCTGCTCTCTTACGCCGATACTTCAAAGAAGATTTATTAGGTCCTGATCGTCCCTTAGTATCGCGCGTACAATTGCAATACATCCGCAAAATCATGTTGAAGATTTCGCCTGCCTACACCACATCAAGTGTACGCCAATGTTTGCTCTCAGCTCGCGATGCCGTTCAACATTTCGCTGTTTACAAAAGCGTGACCATCTATTTTGATGTTGATTAAACCCCATGCCTATGAATCCCGACTTTGATTTGCTAACACAACGTGCCACGCACATTCTTAAAAGCCTCATTGCCATTCCCTCAACCAGTCGTAACGAAACAGAGGCTGCCGACTTCCTATTTAACTATCTTAAGCAAGAGGGAGCAGAACCACAACGCTACGGCAACAATGTGTGGTGCGAACAACCTATGGCAAAGAATAACAAGGCCACTACCTCCCCCAACAACAAACCTACCCTACTGCTTAACGCGCATATCGACACGGTTAAGCCTGCAGCCAGCTGGATACACAATCCCTATGAGGCAAGTGTTGAAGGTGACCGCATCTATGGTTTAGGAAGTAACGACTGTGGAGGAGGCTTAGTTACACTGATGGAACTCTTTTTGAAACTTCGTCAAGAAGAACTACCTTATCATTTAGTGTTTTTGGCATCAGCTGAAGAAGAAGTATCGGGCAAGAATGGAATTGAAGCCGTACTACCTCATCTTCCTCACATCGATGTTGCACTTGTGGGTGAACCCACAGGCATGCAACCTGCTATTGCCGAAAAAGGACTCATGGTACTGGACTGCACTGCACACGGACGTTCAGGACATGCAGCACGCAACGAAGGCATTAACGCTATCTATAAGGCATTGCCCGACATCGAATGGTTCCGCACCTATCAATTTAAAGAAGCAACTGATTTACTCGGTCCCGTAAAAATGAGTGTCACAATGGTCAACGCAGGAACCCAACACAATGTTGTTCCCGACACCTGCACCTTTGTGGTAGACGTACGGGCTAATGAATGTTACACCAATGAGGAAATCTTAGAACACATACGTCAGCATGTCAGTTGCGATGTTGCACCCCGTTCTACCCGCTTGCATTCCTCACGTATTTCTCCCACCCATCCACTCGTTCGTGCTGCAATGGCACAAGGACGTACACCTTTTGGCTCCCCCACCCTAAGCGACCAAGCCCTAATGCGTTTTCCTTCCTTCAAGATGGGACCTGGCAACTCTGCTCGCTCACACACTGCCGAGGAATATGTGTGCATCAGCGAACTGCGCGAAGCCATAGAAATTTATTTTAAGATGATAGGTTCGTGAAACAAACCCACACCTTTAAAACAAAAGAGTACTTTCCGACAAAGAAAGTACTCTTTTGTTTTAGTAA
>UQPD01000080.1 GCA_900542795.1 uncultured Prevotella sp.
CCTCATTCACATACCTGGCTACCTTATATCACCCCTAACGGGGTGAGGCTGGCGCATGAAAATTTCTGATAAGACTATCATAAATCGTGCAGAAAAAAATGCGAATTTTGAACGCCCTAACTCTTACCTATACATTTTCTTTCGGTTAAAGAAGAAGCCAACATAAACATTGGAAAAGGTTACGGCATTGGCTTGATACAATTTATTTTTGTTATACATATAGAGATTGCAGATTAGTGAAGAACCTACAAACCAATGCGTATTATTCCATACCACACCTAAACGCGAAGTACAGTCAAAACTAAAATTCTTCAAATCAAGTAAAACCTCATTACCCTTTATTTTCTCACCAACTGTTTTGCGGTAACCTATGGAGGGAGTTGCCGAAATACCAAATAAGAAATTGCGTGCAAACACCCAATTATAGGCATAACCTGCACTGGCATAATAGTAGACGTAGTTAATTTCAGAAAACTTCAACTCCTCCATTATCTTCTCGTCTGATTCAGGACCACGCACTTCCTCAGGGAGTTTAGTATAGTCAAATCGGTTGTGCTGCTTGCTAAAGCCAAGTCCTAAGATTGGTGAACCACAACTTTTTCGTTGCACGGTGCTTTGATTATAGGCAGCTGGATATGAAAAGTGGCGATGGTTGAACACGTAATAAACATTGAGCGACGTTGTTTTGGTGGACAAACCTGAAAACGGAATGCCACGCACCGATGTAGGTTCAACTCCTTCAAAACCATTCACCCTACGCAATGAGTAATTGCCATTATTTCGGAAATGCAAGAAATCGCACCCCAACATAGAACTGTAAAGACTTAAATTAAACGAAGAAGCCTTACCCACCGACTTAGGACGAAGCACATCGAAAGTATAGCCCAAAAATATCCATCGCCAACCAAAGTAAGGTCCCACCTTCACCTGATGCTGTGGACTCGACACCACGGTCTGCGTATTTCCTTCCTCATCGCGCCCCTGTATTCTATACATCTGAAAAGTGTTGGTGTTTTGCAACATGGTTGTGTAGTTGTAATAGTTGGGCGAAATGTAAGTAGTATCGTAATCATCAAAGCTCTTAACAAAGCGATAAAGCAAACTCCCCGTGTGCTTTACTTTAGTTTTAATGCGTTTAAGACGTTTGTACTTTTCCTTGTCAACCTTACGTAAACTATCCATGTTCACAGTCAAACTGTCAGCAAGAGTTACATTTTGAGCATGCACAAAAGTGCTGACTCCTAAAGCCAGCACCAAAGAGATAAATATGTTTTTAATTAAAACGATAATCTTGTGTTTTTTAAAACCTACAAATTATTTAGAAATCACAACTTATCTAAGATGCGATCTACCACCCAATTAACAGGAGTAGCACTCACACAATCACACTTACAGATAGCCTTATTTTGCAAATGCTTTACAACTAATTCTATAAGCGGGAGTTGCACATAAGGTGGATTAGCGACTTCGAATTCCTGACGTCCTTGTTCATTTTGCAAAACAATGGGTTGGTAAGTAAACACCGAAAACGACAATGAACCTTTGTCGCCTACAATGTCAATGCGGTCTTCCTTTGCCGACTCATGTGCCACAAAGCACCATGACCCTGAACCAGGCAGACCATTACTAAACTTAAAGCAAGCACTCACCGAGTCTTCAGTGGGATAAAGTCCTCCCCTATTCGCCTTCATACCCTCAGCTTCAAGAATCGGACCAAACATCTCTTGCAACAAGTCAATTTGGTGAGGTGCTAAATCATAGAAATAACCACCTCCCGCAATGTCTGCTTGCACACGCCAAGGCAGGTTCGTTTTGTTATAATCCAAATCGCGTGGCGGAACAGCAAAACGAATTTGCACATTCACCACCTTGCCCACAGCTCCATTTTCAACCAACTCTCTCACCTTCATAAAATAAGGAAGGTAACGGCGATAGTAAGCAACAAAACAAGGTACACCCGTTTTTTCAGCAATGCGATTGATGCGACAACAATCCTCATAATTCGACGCCATTGGTTTCTCAACATACACAGCCTTTCCACTCTTCATAGCCATAATAGCAAATGTGGCATGCGTAGAAGGTGGTGTGGCAATATACACCGCATTCACTTCAGGATCGTTAATCAATTCCTGCGGATCTGTGTACCATCGTTTCACACCATGACGTTCGGCATACGACTTGGCCTTATCGGCACGACGGCTCATCACGGCTACTACAGTCGATCCTTCTATCTTATTAAATGCGGGACCACTTTTTCTTTCTGTCACTTCACCACAACCGATGAAGCCCCAACGTACTTCTTCCATAATCGTTATGCTTTAAAATTATGGGTGGTTCTAATAATTCTGATAAGTTGATTTGTACCCTATCGTGTGTGTTTTTTTTCAAGAATATGGGCTGCGGTTCGGCTAAGATTGCAAGCAAGCTTGCATCTTCGCTCTCACCTTGCACCATATTTGGGGGTTAGTGAACGAAGGAGCATAGCGGGCTATGTGACTGAGCGAACTGACTCCAAGACACATGCGAGAGGGTGCAAAGCAACTATCAGAATTTTAGAATCTTAAAATCAGAATTTTTAGAACCACCCTTATGCTTTTGCAATTACAAATTTAGTAATAAAGCCGAAAACCACAAAGAGTAACTATAAAAGAAATAAGTGTAAAGTTCTCAGCACCTTCTAAAATCGGTGCTCAAAACCTTACACTTATTTATTTTCAAGATGTCTGAAAGGCAAAATTTCTTACCTTTCTTATCTTAGAGATTTAATATTCTTGCCAGCACTTGATGTCCAAGTCATCTAACTTCAGCGTGCAGAAAGCATTGATAAAGGCAGAAGCCAAACGTGCATTCGTAATCAAAGGAATATTCAAGTCGATGGCAGCACGACGAATCTTGTAACCATTCGACAATTCCCCAGTTGAAAGATTCTTAGGTACATTCACAACCAAGTCAATCTCCTTGTTACGCAACAAGTCGATAGCTTGTGGCTGCTGTCCTACTTCGCTTGGCCAGTGAACCATTGTATTTTCAACACCGTTTTCGGTGAGATAACGGCTCGTTCCTGGTGTTGCAAAGAGTTTGTAACCATGCTTGCGAAGCATAACGCTGGTAACTAACATTTCAGCCTTTTGCTTACCATCACCCGTTGAAAGGAGAATATTCTTTTCAGGAATGCGCTGACCAACTGAAAGCATTGACTTGAGTAATGCAGAACGAGAATCCTCGCCCAAGCAACCAACCTCACCAGTCGAAGCCATGTCAACACCTAATACAGGGTCTGCCTTCTGCAAGCGGTTAAATGAGAACTGCGAAGCCTTCACACCCACATAGTCTAAGTCGAACAAGCTCTTAGCAGGCTTTTCAACGGGCAAACCAAGCATGATGCGAGTAGCCAACTCAATTAAGTTAATCTTCAAAACCTTGCTAACGAAGGGGAACGAACGCGAAGCACGCAAGTTACACTCAATAACCTTGATATCGTTTTCCTTAGCCAAATATTGAATGTTGAACGGACCCGAAATGTGAAGTTCCTTAGCAATTTGCTTAGAAATTTTCTTGATGCGACGAGCTGTTTCAACATACAACTTCTGTGGCGGGAACTGAATGGTAGCGTCACCAGAGTGAACACCAGCAAATTCAACATGCTCAGAAATGGCATAAGCAATAATTTCACCATCCTTTGCCACAGCATCCATTTCTACCTCCTTGGCATGCTGCATAAAGCGGCTTACCACAACGGGGTGTTTCTTTGATACGTTAGCAGCCAACTTCAAGAAACGTTCCAACTCCTCTTGGTTAGAGCAAACATTCATGGCAGCACCCGAAAGTACATAAGAAGGACGCACCAAAACGGGGAAGCCAACCTCCTTAATAAACTGCTGAATATCGTCCATAGAAGTCAACGCGCTCCATTCAGGCTGGTCTACGCCAATGCGGTTAAGCATTGCAGAGAACTTTTCGCGGTCCTCAGCGTTGTCAATATATTTAGCTTGTGTACCGAGCAAAGGAATATTCTCAGCATCCAAGCGCATTGCCAAGTTATTAGGAATCTGACCACCTGTGCTGACTACTACACCATAAGGACATTCAAGATCCAGAATATCCATTACGCGCTCAAAAGTAAGCTCGTCAAAATAAAGACGATCGCACATATCATAGTCAGTTGACACCGTTTCGGGATTATAGTTAATCATAATCGAACGGTATCCCTCCCTACGAATGGTATTCAAAGCTTGCACACCACACCAGTCAAATTCAACCGATGAACCAATGCGATAAGCACCCGAACCGAGCACAACAACCGAACGCTTATCGTTTTCAAAGTTAATGTCGTGAGCTACACCGCTATAAGTAAGATACAAATAGTTAGTCTGCGCAGGATATTCAGCAGCCAACGTATCAATCTGCTTCACAACAGGCACGATGCCAGCTTGCTTACGACGTGCACGTACAGCAAGGATTGCCTTTTCGATGTCCATCTCTTGCTCCATACCAACGGCACGTGCAATTTGGAAGTCGGTAAAGCCCTGCACCTTTGCCTTGCGCAATAAGTCTGCACCAAGCACATTGATTGAAGTGCAAGCGTGCAACTCCTGGTCTGTTAGATGAATCTTATAAAGCTTCTGTAAGAACCAACGGTCAATCTTCGTTAAGTCATGAATTTGGTCGATGGTATATCCAGCCTTGAAAGCCTTTTCAATTACAAAGATACGCTTGTCAGTCGGTTCCTTCAAAGCTGCATCAACATCAGCAATCTTAATTTCTTTGTTATCAACAAAGCCGTGCATGCCTTGACCAATCATGCGCAAGCCCTTCTGGATAACCTCCTCGAAGGTGCGACCAATCGCCATAACCTCGCCTACCGACTTCATTGAAGAACCCAATTCACGGTCTACACCATGGAATTTACCCAAGTCCCAACGTGGAATCTTACATACCACATAGTCCAAAGCTGGCTCAAAGAAGGCTGAAGTGGTTTTAGTTACAGAGTTCTTCAAATCGAAGAGGCCATAACCCAAGCCCAACTTAGCAGCAACGAAAGCCAAGGGATAACCCGTAGCCTTTGAAGCCAAAGCTGAAGAACGCGACAAACGAGCGTTTACCTCAATTACACGATAATCCTCGCTATTGGGGTCGAAGGCATACTGCACATTACACTCACCCACAATGCCTACGTGACGCACAATGCGGATAGAGAGTTCGCGCAGTTTGTGATATTCAGCATTCGAGAGTGTTTGCGACGGAGCAATAACGATACTTTCACCCGTATGGATGCCCAGAGGGTCAAAGTTCTCCATGTTACAAACAGTGATACAGTTGTCAAAGCGGTCGCGCACAACTTCGTACTCAACCTCTTTCCAACCCTTCAAACTCTTCTCAACCAACACCTGCGGTGAGAAAGAGAATGCCTTTTCAGCCAACTTATTCAATTCTTCTTCATTGTCGCAGAAGCCAGAGCCCAAACCACCCAAAGCATAAGCAGCACGAAGAATTACAGGATAACCCAAGTTGGCAGCAGCCTTACGAGCCTGCTCAATGTTTTCGCAAGCCTCGCTCTTAATGGTCTTAACGTTAATCTCGTTCAGTTTTTCCACAAAGAGTTCACGGTCTTCCGTGTCCATAATGGCTTGAACGGGCGTACCAAGTACTTGCAAGTTATACTTTTCGAGCACACCGTTTTCAAAGAGCTTCACACCACAGTTCAAAGCAGTCTGACCACCGAAAGCCAGCATAATGCCATCGGGACGTTCCTTTTCAATAACGCGTTCTACGAAATATGGCGTAACGGGCAAGAAGTAGATGCGGTCTGCCACACCCTCCGAAGTTTGCACTGTAGCAATGTTCGGATTGATCAATATAGTTTCAATGCCTTCTTCCTTCAACGCTTTCAAAGCCTGTGAGCCAGAGTAGTCAAATTCGCCAGCCTCACCAATTTTTAATGCGCCCGAACCAAGGAGAAGTACTTTCTTAATATTGTTATTCATCATGATAGTGTCTTATTGAATGCCTTTCGGCTCTTTGATTACTTAAGCAATTTCACAAATTCGTCGAACAGGAATTCCGTATCAACCGGACCCGAACAAGCTTCGGGGTGGAACTGTGCCGAGAACCAAGGATTCGTTTTGTGACGAACACCCTCGTTCGATCCATCGTTCATATTGATGAAGTAGGGTTCCCAATCAGCCGAGAGTGTGCGACTATCTACTGCGTAACCATGGTTTTGTGAAGTTACGAAGCAACGATTTGTACCCACCATGCGAACAGGCTGATTGTGGCTACGGTGACCATATTTCAGTTTATAGATGGTTGCGCCTGCAGCTTTCGAGAGTAATTGGTTACCCATACAGATACCCATGCAAGGACGCACATTAGGATTTGCCAAGAACTTCTTGATATTGTTCACAGCCTCCACACAAGTGTCGGGGTCGCCAGGACCATTCGCTAAGAACAAGCCATCAAATTCCATATCATTGAAATCATAGTTCCAAGGCACACGAATTACCTCCACACCGCGATTGATTAAGCAACGAATGATGTTGTTCTTCACACCGCAGTCAACAAGTACTACTTTCTTCAAGCCCTTACCTGCATTGTAGTGAATGATTTCCTTGCAAGAGACCTTTGCTACATAGTTTACGCCCTCATATTCAGCTGTCGGAACATTTTCTGGCTCATCATCAAAGAGAATCTTACCCATCATCACACCATGTTCGCGCAGCACCTTAGTGAGTTCGCGAGTGTCAATTCCTGTAATACCAGGAACCTTTTCGCGCTTAAGCCAGTCGCCCAGGCTTTCCACAGCATTCCAGTGACTATATTGTTCACTGTAGTCGCTCACAATGATAGCAGAAGCATAAATTTTATCGCTCTCCATATAAGTAGCCAAGCCATCCTCGCCTATAGTGAAAGGAGGTACGCCATAGTTACCTACAAGCGGATAAGTGAGGGTAATAAGCTGACCTGCATACGAGGGGTCAGTCAAACTCTCGGGATAGCCCATCATGGCAGTGTTGAAAACAACTTCGCCCGCCACAGGAGCTTCATAACCAAACGACTTACCATGGAATTTGGTTCCGTCGTCAAGAACAAGTGTTACGTTACGCATATTATTGAGTTGATGAGTATAGATTATCAAATTTTTCACGTAACCACAGCACACTGTTATGTGTACTGTGGTAGCATGAATTTATTTTATAAAATTGCTTTCGTAATAGTGAATAAACGCTTCGGTCACACGTTTATTTCCACCAGGGGTAGGATAATGACCTGAGAAATACCAATCGCCTGGCGAATGTGGACAAGCTTTGTGCAAGCCATCCAAACTTTGGTAAACAATATGAATCTCTGTTGTTACACCTTCTGGACGCAACATTTCGGCCATTTTTTGAGAGATTTCTTCGGCAGTGAAAGGTTTATAAATCTGTCGCACATAGTTCACCACCTCTTCTTTAGGTAGATTTTCTTGTGCCTTACAAAGTTTATACACATCCTCCAAAATGCTTTCAGAGCCGCGTTCCTTGTGCAATGCGATGGCTGCTCTGAAGGCAATAAACTCCTCCATCTTAGCCATGTCAATGCCATAATAGTCGGGATATCTTACCTGCGGTGATGAACTTACCACCACAATGCGGCGTGGATGCAAACGATCCATAATACGGATAATGCTCTCGCGCAAAGTAGTTCCGCGCACAATGCTATCATCAATCACCACGAGGTTATCTACCCCAGGACGTACCGAACCATAAGTGATGTCGTAAACATGCGCCGCTAAATCGTTACGCGAATTACCCTCAGCAATGAAGGTACGCATCTTTATATCTTTCCACGCCAACTTCTCCGAGCGGATGCGACGTGAGAGAATCGCTTCTAATTTTTCGTGCGTAATGTTGCCGTTCAATTTTTCAATCTCCTCCACCTTCTGTTGGTTGAGATATTCATTAAAGCCTTGCAACATACCATAATAAGCAGCCTCAGCTGTGTTAGGAATATAACCCAACACCGTGTTATCGAGTTCGTTATTTACCGCATTTAAGATAGGTTCAACCAACGTACGACCCAACTCCTTACGTTCGCGATAAATATCCTTGTCAGAACCACGACTAAAGTAAACACGCTCAAACGAACAAGCAGCATATTTTTTAGCTTCTAGCACTTGTTCTGTACGCATTTCGCCATCCTTATTCATAAAGATGCCTTGACCTGGTAGCAATTCATGCACATCTTCTGCCTCAACATCAAGTGTTGTTTGAATAACAGGACGCTCTGACGCCACTACAAGTACTTCATCGTCTTTATAGTAAAAAGCAGGACGAATGCCCCATGGGTCACGCATTGAGAACATTTCACCCGACCCTGTCACACCGCAAAGCACATAGCCACCATCCCACACAGGAGCTGACTGACGCAATACGTTGCAAAGATTGATGTGGTCTTCAATGTAATGCGTAATATCTGTGTTTTCCAGTCCAAGAGATTTAGCTTCTTCATAGCATCGTTCACTTTCACGATCGAGTCGGTGTCCCAACTGTTCGAGCAAAATGTATGTATCTGATACCATGCGTGGATGTTGACCTTTCACTGCAATCTCGTTAAAGATTTCCATCACGTTCGTCATGTTAAAGTTCGCACAGATACAGAGATTTTTAGCACGCCAATTGCTACGTCTCAGAAAAGGATGAACATACGAAAGGCCACTCTTGCCAGTAGTTGAATACCGGAGGTGGCCCATATAGATTTCGCCAGCGAACGGCACACAACGGGCTGAAAAGTCCGCATCATGTAATTGTTCGCTAGTAAAATTTGCTAATTCCTTATGTACGTTACCAAAAATGTCTTGAATAGCGCCACCGCCAAGGCCGCGCTCACGGAACATAAACTCCTCACCTGGAGCCGCTTGCATCTTTACGCAAGCCAAGCCGGCTCCTTCCTGACCGCGGTTATGCTGTTTTTCCATCAGCAAATACAGCTTATTTAAGCCATACATCCACGTGCCATATTTCTTCTCATAATAGCTGAGCGGCTTCAGCAATCTTACCATTGCCACACCACACTCATGTTTCAAAGGTTCCATAGAGTTACCACTTTTTGGTTATTTTATGCTTCAAAAACGACATGAAGCACAAATTTTCTGCAAAGATAGTGCAAGGTGAGCACATAGCAAAGCAAATAAGCATTTTTTGCTTTGCTATGTCGAGCCGCAGCCTATCATGGCGTAGCAAAGATAGTGCAAGGTGAGCACATAGCAAAGCAAATAAGCATTTTTGCTTAAGTAAAATAAGAAACTCAAGTTTCGGGTTTAGTCAAGACAGACTTAATTATCGTGCAAACCGAATGCAATCAAGCAAGTTTGATTGCATTCGGCTTGCACAATCAATCAGATTTTTTTTAAACCATCCTTTAGCTATTCCAATCCACCCAAGCAGCCTCAGCCTGCAGATGCAGCATTTCGAGTCCATTCTTCACCACAGCTCCTTGTGCAGCTCCACGCTTCATAAAGAGCGTTTCGAGTGGATTATAAACCAAGTCGTAAATCAAATGGTCGGGCGTAAGATACTGATAAGGAATGTTAGGACAAGCATCTACCTTAGGATACATACCCAATGGCGTGCAATTCACAATCACCTTATAATCGTGCATCACTTTAGGCGTCAAATCATTGTATGTCAGTTGCCCCTCTTTCGGTGTACGACTCACATAGATAGGTTCTACCCCCAACTTACGCAACCCATACATTACCGCCTTCGATGCCCCACCCGTACCTAACACTAAAGCCTTGCTATGAAGCTTGGGACGCAAAAGCGGCTGAATAGAATTACTAAAGCCCACCACGTCTGAATTACAACCCAAAAGTTTTACCATGCCATCCCCATCACGCTTAACACACACCACATTTACAGCCCCAATAGCCTCAGCCTCAGCCGACAAACCATTCAAATAAGGCATAATAGCTTGTTTATGAGGGATTGTCACGTTAAACCCTTGTAAGTCATCTTGCTGCAATAAATACGCTACAGCATCAGCAACCTCTGCAAACTCAAAATTCTTGTATGTAGCATCAATACCCTCTTTCGCAAACTTCTCAGCAAAATACTTTGCCGAAAAACTATGTCCCAAAGGATAACCTAACAAACCATATAATTTCATACCTTCTTAAAGTTGAGATTTTCTTAAATAACGAAATCGTCTTCGTCAAATAAGTTTAGACGACTTCAATGGTAAACCTTATTCCTCCGAGAAATCTTTCATAACCTGTCGGTAAGAAGCATAGAGACGAGAGCGTGACACAAAGCCTACGAATACGCCTTCAGGATTCAGCACTGGTAATGTTCCTGCATCACAGTGCGCGAACTTGTCCATTACCACCTGCATGCTATCGTCTGTTCTTAACACCACCTCAGGCTGACGCATCAACTGTTTGGCACGATACATCTTATACAATTCACTACGAAAGATGATTTTACGCATTTTGTTCACGTTAATCACGCCCATAAGTCCACCTTTCAAGTCCACAACAGCAAAATGTAACGACTTACTTGTAGACACAGTCTGCACGATTTGTCCTAAATACATATCTGGGCGCAACAAAGGACGTTCTTTGTCAATAATTGCATCGAGCGACATCAACGTCAACACTGAGCGGTCTTTATGATGCGTAAGCAATTCACCTTTACGTGCCAAACGCATGGCATAAATGCTATGTTTCTCAAAGGCATTGATGGTGAGATACGAAGCTACCGAAACAATCATCAAAGGTATAAACAATTGGTAGCCGCCCGTTAATTCAGCAATGAGGAACACACCCGTTAACGGAGCATGAAACACACCACTCATCACACCTGCCATACCCAACAGAGCATAGTTCGTTTCAGGTAAACTTACATGCAACAGTCCATATTCATTCCAAAGTCTTGAGAAAACGAAACCACCTAAACAACCCAAGAACAAACTGGGAGCAAATGTACCACCGCAACCGCCACCTCCATTGGTAGCTGTTGTAGCAAAAACCTTGAGCAAAATAATCAGCCCTAAATATAATAGCAAATACTCTGAATGTCCATAAAACAAAGAGTTGTTGAGCACGCTGTTTGCCTGTCTGCCAACTCCATCGTTAAGCAACACCGAGATTGTGCTGTAACCTTCACCATAGAGCGGTGGAAAGAAATAGATGAGCACTGCCAACACAATGCCACCCAAGGCTAACTTAGCATACATGTTTTTAAGTCTGCCAAACACCTGTTCAAACGAGTTCATGACACGCGTAAAATAAAGCGAAATAAAGCCACAGAACACACCCAACATCACCGCTGTTGGCACACGATCTACCACAAAAGGGTCGTTCAGTTGAAATTCAAACATCGGGCTCACCCCTGTCCACGCATAAGTAATACATGTAGCTGTGAGGCAGCTTACCAACAAAGGCAGTAACGAAGCCATGGTTAAATCAACCATCAGCACCTCGAGCGTAAACATCAATCCCGCAATCGGTGCCTTAAAAATACCTGCCACTGCACCCGATGCACCACAACCAATGAGCAACATCATCGTCTTGTGGTCTAATTGGAACAACTGTCCCAATCTACTACCAATGGCCGAACCTGTTAGCACGATTGGAGACTCAGCACCCACCGAACCACCAAAACCAATGGTTAAAGCAGAAGCCACTACACTCGACCAACAGTTGTGACCGCGAATATTACCTTGCCTACGCGAAAGAGCATAAAGAATTTTGGTTACACCATGTCCAATATCATCGCGCACCATATATTTAATAAATAGTGCTGTAAGATAAATACCTACGACTGGATAAACCAAGAAAAGCCAGTTGGCATGCGTAACGTCGAACTGCGAAATCAAGATATGTTCAATTTCATGAATCAGCAATTTCAATATCTGTGCAGCAATGGCAGATCCAATACCCACAAGCAGTGCCAAAACCAATATAAATTGTTTTTGACTCAAGTGTCGTGCTATCCACACCGATAGCTTACGCATCTGTTTGTTATTACCTTTTACCGATGTATAGGCTCGGTCAGTACGATTCTCAGCATCAGCATTCTCTGTATTAGCAAAAGCCATCGTAGTGCCTTCGCTCGCATTATAATTTACTGACATTATATCTGTCTCTTATACACATCTCCGAGCCCACGA
>UQPD01000081.1 GCA_900542795.1 uncultured Prevotella sp.
GTAATAAGTAATAAGTAATAAGTAATAAGTAATAAGTAATAAGTAATAAGTAATAGGTAATACAAACTATTTGGTGTCAAGTAATAAGTAATACAAACTACTTTATTGCGTATACTGATATATAAATCACGCGCCAACTCACATTAATGAAGTGGGTTGGCGCGTGAAATGCTTATATAACAAGCTTGATTACAATTGGGGAACGTTGATGTTTTCGGTTGCCCCTCTGCTCGTATATTTTATGAAATTAGAGGATTTCGTTATTTTATTTCCTCAAAATCAATGTATTCTCCTTCATTCTTACTAAAGATTTTGCCACTGCGAGACTCTTGCTTACGTGTAGAACCGCTTTCGTGGTGTGCATTGCCCGATGTGCCTGCATCGTGGGGCTTCTGTTGTTGCTGACGTTGTTGTCTAAAATCGCTTTCAAACTGGGGACCTTTACGTGTAAACTTGGGTTTGATGCCCATGGCACGCATAAATGAATATCCAGTGTAAAGCACACGACCTATAATATAGAGCGTGTAGAGAACAATAATCAGAAATATTAATCCGAAAAGACTCATGTTTGTGTTGGGTTTGGGGTTTGTAATCAGTGTGCTGCTTGGATGGGCTGCACACGCTTATGTAGATAGGAATTGAATTTCTTTTTTGAAAAAATCCTTTTACTCTTCCTATTCTCATCTACATCGCTTTACTTATTATGTGCAACCTTTGTGCCAAACATGTTGTTGAGAATGGATGTGAGAATGTAAAGTACAATTATTAAGGAAAAACCGCCCCATTTAAGAATTACAAGTAAAAGGGCACTGATGATGATGAAACTAAAGCGCAGTTCATTGCCTTTCCAACCATAGCTCTTGAATTTAAGAGCAAACATGGGAATTTCTGCCACGAGTAAGTAGCTTGACAATAAAACACCAATAAGCAGACAGGCTGCAAGCGTTGTACTGGGCACAAGCATGCCATGAGTGTGGAGTGTAAGGCTCAGTGCAGCCCAAAAAAGGGCATTGGCAGGTGTGGGAAGTCCTATGAAGGAAGTGGTTTGTCGTTCATCGAGATTGAATTTTGCCAAGCGCAATGCCGAGAATGCTGCAATGATAAATGCGGCATAAGGCAATAACATGGCAATGGGACAAGACTCTGTGCCACAAGCACTGTTGGCAAGTGCTGTTTGAAGCATTGAAAAGACGATGGTTGCAGGTGCAAAGCCAAAGGTGATGTCATCTGCCAATGAGTCAAGTTCTTTGCCTACAGGCGATGATACGTGGAGCAGACGGGCTGCAAAACCATCGAAGAAGTCGAACACAGCACCTATAATGATAAAGGTGAGTGCCATGCTATAGTTAGCTTGTGAGGCATAGAGTGTGGCGATGCAACCTGAAATAAGATTGCAGCAAGTTATGGTGTTAGGAATGTGCTTTTTCATGTTGAGATGTAATTATTTTTTTTAGCGTGCTTTAAGTGGAGAGATGAATGGGGTGGGGTGTAAAATATTAAAAGGTTAGGAGGTTAAAAAGCAGCCTTTGCAAGTGTAGTTGAGCAAAGGTGTAATTTTTAATCCTACTAACCTCTTAAAAAACTTTTTTATTTGTGTTTTGCCAATTTCGCTATAATAGTTTGGTTACCAACAGTAGCCTGTCCCATCTTTACAAGAACTTCGCTATCAAGAGGAAGGTATACGTCAACGCGTGAGCCAAACTTAATGAAGCCCATGTGCTCATCAAAGTAGCAATCTTCGTTCTCGCGAGCGTAGGTAACAATGCGACGTGCTACGGCTCCTGCTATTTGGCGCACCAACACTTCTTGTCCGTCTTCAGTTTCGATAACAACCGTAGACCGTTCGTTTTCGGTGCTTGCCTTGGGCAGCCATGCTTTGTGGAAGTTTCCGTTGTGGTGAACTACTTTCTTCACAATACCTTCAACGGGGAACCAATTGGCATGTACGTTGGTGATGGACATGAAAATAGAAATCATGAGTCGGCGATCGTGAAAGTATTCGTTTTCGTCGACCTCTTCAATAACTACAACGCGACCATCGGCAGCTGCAAGTACGGTGCCTTCAGTCTCACCATTAAAACTGCGGAAGGGGCAGCGGAAAAAGTTAACTGCAATAGCATAGAGTGTTCCAAACACAGCTATGTATGCATAGAATGGCCAAAGGGCGATATCCTTGAGTAGCCAATAGAGTAATGCACCTATAATAACAAAGGCTAACAGACTGTTGCGTAGAATGACTTTGCCTTCGTTGTGTAGGCGTACTTTTTTTATTTTGGGCTTTCTTACCATGTGTGGTTACTTATGTGGAGTGTGTTTTGAAGGCACTTCGTATTGATAAAGTGTTTACTTTTGCGAAAAAGTGCCTATTTTGCGACAAAGTTAATAATAAAATGGGAATAAATGGTGATTTTCACTCTTTAATCCACTCTTTTGAGAGTGTGCTTTCAAGTTCTTCGGCTGATAGGCGAAGTCTGAAGGCACCTTTTTCGGCAATAGAGATGCCACCTGTCTCTTCAGAAACAACAATTGCCAAGCAGTCACTCTTTTGCGAAAGACCGAGTGCTGCGCGATGTCGAAGTCCAAGCGATTTGGGAATGTCCGTATCGTGCGAGATGGGTAAGATGCACCCTGCAGCGCGTATGCGTTGGTGCGAGATAATCATGGCGCCATCGTGTAACGGACTATTTTTGAAAAAGATGTTTTCGATGAGTCGCTGCGTGATGTTGGCATTGATGATGTCGCCAGTTTGAATATATTCGTTAAGTCCCATGTATCGTTCAACGATGATGAGTGCCCCCACCTTTTGTTTGCTCATGTTGATACATGCCATTACAATGGGCATAATTTCTTCGCGATGCACGTTGTTACCCGCATTTTTCTTTTTGTTGCGGAACAGTCGTGTGAGGAAGTGTGTTTCGGGACGAGCACCAATGGTGCTGAAAAAGTGTCGGATTTCTTCTTGAAACAGCACAATCAGGGCTAAGGATCCAACGTTGACCACCTTGTCGAGAATAGTGCCAAGCAAACGTAGTTCGAATATTTGCGACACAAATATCCACACCACGATAAACACGATGATGCCGCCAAAAATGTTGGCAGAACTCGATTCCTTCATCAGTCGGTAGATGTAGTAGAGTAGAATGGCTACCGAGAAGATGTCAATTATGTCTTTTATTCCGAAACTGAACATAGGTTGGGGTTGTGTGTAGAGTGGGGGATAGTTTCAGGTAATTGTTTTCTGAAATTGTTAGCACTTGGTTGTAGCTTGCCAAATGCGTTTCGCTTCAACGGCTTGCTTCACATCGTGTACACGCAGAATGTGTGCACCCTTGGTTAGGGCAATGGTGTTGAGCACGGTGGTTCCGTTGAGTGAGGTTTGGGGGGTGCCGCCAATGAGTTTGTAAATCATCGACTTGCGCGAGATACCTACAAGTATGGGCAGATTGAACACGCTGAAGTCTTCAAGATGGTTCATTAACTCGTAGTTGTGTTCTACGGTCTTTCCGAAACCAAAACCAGGGTCAATAATAATGTCTTTAGCCCCCATCTGACATAAGCGGTCAATGCGTTCGGCAAAATAGAGCATCACTTCGCGACGTAGATTATTGTAGTGTGGGTCAAGTTGCATGGTTTCGGGAGTGCCTTGCATGTGCATCATGATGTAAGGAACGCCTAAGCGTGCCACCGTTTTAAACATTTGACGGTCCATCATGCCAGCTGCAATGTCGTTGATAAGGTCGGCTCCTTCTTCTTCAATGCACATGCGTGCAACATCGGCGCGGAAAGTATCGACCGAGATAGGCACATCGGGGTAGAGCTTACGCACAATGCGAAGTCCACGACGCAAGCGCTCCATCTCCTCTTGAGGTGATACGTCATCAGCACCAGGGCGCGAGGAATATCCGCCAATGTCAATCATGTCGGCTCCCTCGTCCATCATTTGTTTTACGCGAGCAGCAATTTGTTCATCGTCTGATGTGCGGCTTTCAGCAAAGATAGAGTCGGGAGTGACATTGAGAATGCCCATAATTTGGGGCTCATCGAGCGGATAGAGTTTTCCGCGCAAATTGAGAGTGTGCATATTTGTTTTTTTATTTTAAGGCAAAGGTAATAGTAAATGTGGAATTAGACAAATTGTGTATGGGGTAAAATATGTGCAAAACGTAATACGCGCGGATGTGCTATAAAGTGTACATCCGCGCGTGTTATAAGTAAAGCTTATTTGCTTTTTCTCCATTGCTCGATGCTGCGTTGGCGTGATCGGGTAATGCTCGCTTTGTATACGGCACAGGTGGTAATAAGATAAATACCAGCTTGCACCCAAAGCATGTACCAATCGTGTTGCACATCGCTCAATGTGGCTCCCATATTGTTGATAGCCACAAAACCATTGATGCCGAAGCTCGATGGGAAAATGTAGCTTATTGCCTTCCAAGCATCAGGTACGGCACTGCCTGGCCACGACAAACCTGAGATAAACAGTAAGGGTACAGAGGTGAACACAATAAGCATAATGCACATTTCGCGGTGTCGCACAAAGGCACTTACAGTCATGCTAAACAAGATGCAAGCAATGACAAAAGGTGTGGCAAATAAGGCAATGTTCCATGGGTTACCTATTTGGTTAAGATGGAACAAATGGGGGACTACACCTAATACATACACGCTGAGTGGAATGTATACCAATAAATAGGCACCACTTTTACCAAGCACAATGCGCAATAGTCCACGGTGATGACGCTCAACAGGCACTAAGTTGCGAAATTGGTTGTGTTCGCGTGCCGTTCCTGCAGCCATTCCCACACCAAGCAAGAGCGTTTGCTGAATAATAAGAATCAACACTGCGGGAATTAAGAAGGTAGCAAAACCGTTTTGCGGATTATAGAGCGACACTTCCTCATAATTAATGGGGTGTTCGGCTACTTGGTCTTGTTGTGTAGTCGTACCACCACTGCGTTTCACCTTAATGTCGGCATTCATTGCCAAACTAACATTCGTGTTAGCAGTGAGCACACTTTTGTAGTAGAGCATACCACTCATATCGGCAAATGCACTTACGTATACTTGTTCGCCACGGCTAAGTTTCTCCGTAAAGTCGCGTGGAATGTATACGGCACCATAGGCATCACGATGTTTTATGAGGCTTTTAGCTTCGCCCATATTGGCACAATACGAAATTATGCGCACATCAGCTGAGGCATCAAGGTGACGCAAGTATTCACGGCTTTGCGTGGTGCGGCAATCGTCAACAACAGCAATGGGAACATCGCGTACCACCTCGTTCGTGTAAATAAAACTATAAAGTAGCGGATAGCCTAAAGGCACAAGGAAAAAGAAGATAATCACGCCCTTATCGCGGACGATGGTCTTCAGTTCCTCACAGAATATGTAGTTGAAGTCTGAAAAGGCTTGTCGGATATTAAACATAATTCCTTGTATTTTATGGGGGCTAAAAATCAACGTTTTTAGAAATTGAATTTCCAATTTTTATAAGCACCCTTTATATACCATTAAGGCTCGTAGGCGTAAGTTTTCATAACCTTCTTTAATCGTCCCAAGAAAGGGATGGGCAGAATCATAAAGCCTACCATTGACAACACAAAGGGCCAAGCATTGGCAAGGGGGTAACCATCGAGCGCACTGTTTACGTAAAGCAAATAGTAGTGGCGCAGTGGAAACAGATAAGAGAGTCCTTGCAGTATGGGGTGCATTGCCATAACGGGAAACGACATGCCCGAAATGCTAAATGATATTACGCCCCAAAGCGAAGCCGAAGATAGTCCCAGACGTAGGGTAGGGAGCATTGTAAACATAAACACACCCAAGCCCTGACAAGCTAATACAAAAAGTGCCATGATGCACCACATGCGAGCAATGCCACAGTTGCACGGAAAATGCAAGTAGCCATAAAGCAATAGCACGTAGATTGTGCCCATAAGCAAAAATATGAGGCTTTGCGGAATGAGCTTGCTGGTCAGTGCCACAATGATAGAGTCGTTCGACGACTTCATCAATTCGTCCGACGAACCAAATTTCAACTCCGTACCTAAGCTATATACGCTTGTCATGAATATAAAGATGCCAAGCATGCCTGGTATGATGATATTCGAGAGATAGATGTTGTAATTGAGCCATGGGTTACCCACAGCATGCATGTCTATAACCACGGGTTGTAAATACGCCATGGCTTGTCGCTCGGTGGCACCTTTGGCATAGAGCACCTTACGCGAAGCAGCTCCCGATGCCAACTCCGACATCATGCGCATGTCGCGATAGAGCAGCGAGCCTGCCACCAAATAAGAGTAGTTTGTGTAGAATGACACCGTAGGCACACGTTGCAACTGTGCGAGTTTGGTTGTTCCATGCGGAATAAGGTAGAACCCATAAATATCACCACGTTGAACAGCCTTGCGTGCATCGGTCACATTGGCATACTCTTGGGTAATGTCGCTCATCTGAAACGAGTTGAGGTTGCGTGCCAACGTGCGTGTTGTAGCGGTGTGGTCTTCGTCTACCAATCCCATGGGCAAATTTTCGGGCAAGCCTTGCTTCATGAGCGATGTGAAGAAGTAGTAGCAGAAAAGCGGTGCCAAAACCATACAAAAAATGTAGATGGGTTGGCGAGCCATACGCTTCCACTCTCTGCTAAATAATCCCCAGTTCATGTTATATGGTATTTGGTTGACAACAATGTTATTTAGTGAGTGAAGGCAGAATAACGCTCATGCCTGGGCGCAAACCTTCAATTTTGTTGATGGGTGAGGCTTTCACCTCAAAGGTCTTCATGTCGAATTGTCCCGTAGTTTTGGTAGCCTTCCATGCAGCATACGAGCCCAAGTCCTTCATGTAATACACCTTCAATGTCACCTCCTTATTGCCCAAAGCCGGAATGTTAGCTTTGAAGGTCTGGTTCATTTTGAAGTTGCTGAGGTGGTCTTCGCGAATGTTGAAGGTTACCCACATATCGTTCATCAAGGCAATGTTCATGATTGGAGCACCCGTTCCAACCAACTCACCAATTTGTGGAAAGATGTCAGTGACTTCGCCATCGGCTGAGGCAATGAGCACGGTCTCTTTAATGTAAGAGTTCACTTCGCTCACAGCACCACGTGCACGATTAACCAAGGCTGCAGCTGCTTCCTTGTCTTCGCGTTCGGCACCATTTTTCGCCATGTCATATTGTGACTTTGCTGCACGTTCAGTAGCAATGGCAGCATCGCGTTGTGCGGTTACTTCGTCAAGCTTTTGCGCAGTCATAACGCCTTGTTCAGTAAGGCGTTTTACACGCGCATACGATTTTTCGGCAATATCAACACCAGCCTTAGCCTTTTGCCACATTTCGTATGCCCCTGCAATTTGTTCTTGACGGGCCCCCTTTTCGGCTTTACGATTTTGTGCAGCAGCAGCAGCCTCGGCAGCTTGTGCTTGTGTGAGTTTTGCGTTCACTTCGGGAGCTTCGAGAATTGCGAGCGTATCGCCGGCGTGTACGTATTCGCCTTCTTTCACCATGTATTTAAGGATGCGACCAGGCACTTTGCTCGAAACACGGTATTCCGTTACATCGGCTTGTCCCTGAATGGTGTCAGGCTCATTGTCGAAGGCATAAAGACTGCCAATGATTACCAAAATGATAATGCCAGCAAGAATAAAAATTGCTGGAAGAAAATTTGCTTTCTGTTTCATTTCCTCAGTATCTTTTGTCAAAAAAAGTAGGTACTCAAAATTAGTTTATTAAAAAAGACATACAATGCCCCATTCAAAAAGGAGGCATGCCATGTTATCCCCCCAAAAAAAACTTTAGAAACCCAAAGCCTTATTATAGGCAGCGCGACTCAACTTAATATCGATTTGTGAGTCAATTTTGTCGCTATGAGCTTGCAACCATGCGGTTTGCGCCATGAGCAAGTCCGAGGTAGTGATAACCCCTTCCTTAAATCCAATTTGTGCGGTACGCAAGTTCTCCTCTGCCTTGTCAAGATTCTTCAAGCTTAGTGAAAGTTTGCGGTTTGCCTCGTTCACTTTAAAAGCCTCTTGGTTTACTTGCAACTCAATTTTCTCTTTAGCCTCGTCAGCTTTGAGCGATGCAATGTTAGCCTCAGTGCGTGCAGCGCGTACTTTATATTTTGTTTCGCCCCAATTCCATATAGGCACCTTCAGCATAACCCCAACAGCCCATGTGCCACGAAATTTCTTTTCAAAACCATTCAGCACATTGGGGTTCGAAATCATATATCCACCCGTAAGTGCTAATTGTGGTAAAACCGAAGCACGTTCCACTTTGGCTTTTTCGGCATAAATGTTTTGTGCCGTAACCAATTGCGAGAGTTCTGCACGGTTATTGAAAGCAGTTTGCACATCGGCACTGATGTTCTCGCTTTCAGTGGGCAAGTTATCATTGTTCTCGTCAGCCAGTTGCGGAGCCGATTTTAGCGGAAGCCCACAGAGTTGACACAGCAACATGCGCGAAAGCGTCAATCCATCCTCCACCTTCATCAAGGTCATTTCAGCCTCGTTGAGTTTCACGCTTACAGAAAGTTCGTTGCTCTTAGTTGCCACACCTTCTTTAATCATTTTCACCACATCCGAGTCAAGGTGTTGCAACATGTCGCGGTAGCTAATAGCCAAACGGCGTTTGTTTGCCAACGAAACCACTTGCCAATAAGCCTTGTCAACATCCAGTGTCACTTGTTGTTCGTCCACGCGGTGTTGATCTTTAGCCAATTGCTCTTGATATTTTGTAATATTCTCGTAAGCTTTGATTTTTCCACCCATATACAAGGGTTGGGTTAGCAAAATCATGCCAGCCGTCATGTTTCGTGTGTCAGTACGCAAAGCATCGGTAATGCCTTGTCCAAAGGCATTACCAGCCTGTCCTAATGCACCTTGAATTTGGGGTAATTTTGTTGTAATGTTTTGTACGAGCGGTGCGAGTTCGGGGTGCTTCGTCACAATTTGTTGTGCCATTTGTGCAAATTGCCCTGCATATTGTCCGTTGAATGCGTTTACAGCATTCGAACCCAAATTATTCAACGCACCCTTTTGGTCGTTATTCAATAGCGAAATCTCATCGCCCGTACGCATATATCCAGCCGTAAGCGACACCTTGGGCAAATAGTTCGTATGAGCCGCTTTTCGGTCCCATGCGGTCTTCTCCATTTTGGCTTTGCTTTGCGCCAATTCTTTATTATTGCGCAGTGCCAATGCTCGGCAACTGTCGAGCGAGAGCACACCTTGTGCATAGCTGCATACACTGCTGCAAGCTAATGAAAGTATGATAAAAAACTTCTTCATCAGTGTTGGTAAAAATTAGTTTCGAAGTTATAAACTTCTGTACTTCTTTAATTTCAGATTTTCTTAAAATCTCAGCACTACTAAAATCTCAGAATTACCTTTGATAATAGCAATATCTTTGCAAATTTACGCAATTTATTTATGTCGTGCACATGCGTAGCAGATAAAAGGAAAAATAGAACAAAATAGCCGTAATATGCAAAAAAAAAATCGACAACATTTAGTTTAAATGTTGTCGATTCTGTATGCCTTCTATCTAAGTGTAATAGATAGGTTTCCTTTCTGTTACGAAAAGATTATTTTACCAAGTCGAGCGTATCGCTTGCAATGAGCAACTCTTCGTCGGTAGGAACAACTACAACCTTCACCTTACTGTCGGGAGTAGAGATAATTTCCTCTTCGCCAAAGTTCTTTTTGTTCTTTTCAGTGTCAACTTTGATGCCCATGAACTCAAGGTCCTCAACGGCACCCTGACGAACATCCCATTGGTGTTCGCCCACACCTGCGGTGAACACAACAATGTCAACACCGCCCATAGCAGCAGCGTATGCGCCAATATACTTTTTAATGCGGTAGTCATACATCTCCATAGCCAATTTGCAACGTTCGTTGCCTTCGCGTATGCCAGCTTCAACCTCACGGATGTCGCTCGACACACCTGAGATGCCCTTCACACCACTCTGCTTGTTCAAAAGGTCGCTCATTTGGTCAGCGTCAAGACCTTCCTTCTTCATGATACTAAGAACGGCTGAGGGGTCAACATCGCCAGAGCGAGTACCCATCATCAAACCTTCGAGCGGAGTGAGACCCATTGAAGTGTCAACACACTTGCCATATTTTACAGCCGAAACCGAAGCACCGTTACCAATGTGGCAAGTAATAATGCGTACGTCTTCGGGCTTTACGCCGAGCACTTCGCATACACGTGCAGTAACAAAGCGGTGGCTTGTGCCGTGAGCACCCCAACGACGGATGTTGTTCTGCTCGTAGTACTTGTAAGGCACGGCATACATATATGCCTTAGCAGGCATTGTTTGGTGGAAGGCAGTGTCAAACACAAATACCTGAGGCAGGTTGGGCAACATGTCCTTAACAGCTACATAACCTTTGAGGTGTGCGTCTGAGTGAAGCGGAGCAAGTTCCATATACTGCTTCCACTCTTGCAACATCTCGTCGGTAACAATCTGGCTCTTAGTGAAACGACCACCTGCCACAATGCGGTGACCCGCTGCACCAATTTCGTCCAAACTCTTGATAGCACCATACACGGGGTTCAACAATGTGTCGAACATAAGTTTAATACCCTCAGTGTGTGTGGGACAAGGCGATTCAATGATTTTGGTTTCACCGTTGATTTTAGTTTTCAAGAAAGAGCCTTCAAGACCAATCTTTTCGATACCGCCAGCAGCGAGCACCGATTTATCGTCCATCTCATACAATTTATACTTAATAGATGAACTGCCGCAGTTGATTACGAGAATTTTCATATATTTGGGGTTAGGGAAGTAGGGGTTAGAAGGTGCTGCACTTTTCAAAAAAAGAACGAATGCAGCACCTTTTAAATCTAAAAATTATTCAGCCTCCTTAGCAGCGATAGCCTGGTTAGCAGTGATGGCAACCATCATGTAAACATCGTCGATAGAGCAACCACGCGACAAGTCGTTAACAGGACGAGCAATACCCTGAAGGATAGGACCAATGGCAGTGGCGTGACCCAAGCGCTGAACGAGCTTGTAGCCAATGTTGCCCACTTCGAGTGAAGGAACAACCAACACGTTAGCCTTACCAGCAATTTCGCTACCCGGTGCCTTCGAAGCACCTACTGAGGGAACCAAAGCAGCGTCGGCCTGGAGTTCACCATCAATCTTCAATTCGGGAGCCATTTCCTTAGCAATGCTCAGAGCCTCAGTAACCTTGTCAACAACCTCGTGTTTAGCAGAGCCCTTTGTTGAGAAACTCAACATAGCTACGCGAGGATCGATGCCTGCAACAGCCTTAGCAGTTTGTGCGGTGCAAACGGCAATCTGAGCCAACTGGTTGGCATCAGGAACTGGAGTAACAGCAACGTCGCCCATAACGAGCACACCATTGTCACCACATTCAGGAGCGTGAGTAAGAAGCAACATAGCACCGCTCACACAGTTAATGCCAGGAGCCGTCTTTATAATCTGCAAAGCCGGACGGAGCACATTGCCAGTAGTGTTGCGTGCACCAGCCAACTGACCGTCAGCATCACCGCTCTTAATAATCATGCAACCAAAGTAAAGAGGATCGAGCACTTTCTTGCGAGCCTCTTCAATAGTCATGCCCTTCTTCTTGCGGAGTTCAGCAAGGAGTTCAGCATATTCTTCTTTCTTAGGGCTTGTGGCAGGGTCGATGATGGTGGCCTTGTCGATGTTGCCCAATCCCCACTGCTTAGCCAAATTGTGAATTTCCTCCACATTGCCAAGAATAATGAGGTCTGCCACGCCGTCAGTCAGAATTTGGTTGGCGGCTTTCAAAGTGCGTTCTTCTGTACCTTCGGGAAGAACGATGCGCTGCTTGTTAGCTTTAGCGCGTGCAATAAGTTGTTCAATAAGTTCCATAAAAAACTTTTATGTATACTATTTTTTATATGTGTTATTTGATATTCAAAAAATTGTAGAACCCCTAAGTTTTTAAAAAATAGGAATCCATTTGTATAAGATAGGCGGCACCTCAGCAAAAAG
>UQPD01000082.1 GCA_900542795.1 uncultured Prevotella sp.
AGGCATTTAATTAGTCAAACTATCAAAGAACTCTTTGGCTGGCAGCGCAAAGCGGCTTAGCCGATAACCCATTTTTTTACGAACTATTGATATTAAAAAAGGCGATAAATTACAATAATCTGCGCTCTGCAGGGTATGCTACTTTAATGGGAGCGTATCTCGAATGGCATCAAACATAGGAAGCGCCGTATGCGGAACCGCACGTACGGTGGTGTGAGAGGTCGGTAAACATGAAAGTAGGAGATAAACACCTATGATTAGTATTTACCTCCTACTCGATTCTATGGGAGTAACTACCTCTGATTATGAACTCTATGCATTTTGATGTTCATAACTATCTCTTGTTGTTTAGAATTTGTGATTTCTTATCCTCATTATAATTGAGTGTAGTTTCAACGTAGCCTTTCAGGATGTCATTCTCCTTAATGGCTTCCCAATATACAAGATGTATCTTGAACTCGCAACTATCGTTTTCATTTTCGAATACCATAGACACCGGATTCTCTTGACCTTTTTCTTGTTTTGGGATAATAGCAATATATCTGCTATCCTGCAAGTCCTTTTTTATTTCTTCATAGAACTTGTTCACAATCTCATTGTTTCCAAGTTTTCTTTTACGGTCAATAATCGTTGTTTGTGAATCATTGTTCGGACCATACTTCAACAAAAGAAACTTTTCTTTGAGTTGAAAGAACAAGTTTGAGGTATGATTTTTGTTGTATTTCGTATGATCCTTTAAGTATTCTTTATGGTGACTTTTTTGTTCATCTAAATTATAATAACCACCAGCACTAGCCTTGGCCTCAATGAAAAAGACAATGGTCTTGCCTAATTTATTCTTAGCGGTAATTACTAAATCAGGGTCGCCGAAACCAGACAAGGAGAATTCGGAATAAAGTTTGAAATCTTGAAATGTTTCTGTTTCGCCTGCCATGCGCAGGAATTCATTCATAGCCTCGTTTGCTGCCTTCTCGTCCTTGTTCAATGCAATACCATAGAATAGAGCGTTCATTGCTCCTCGTTCAGAATAACCTACAATCTTAATAGTGTTCATATTTATCTATATTTTATTAAACATTCTTCTAATTTTTCTTTCTGTCTGAACCTGCAAACTATGAGGTTCAAGCACCTCAACCTTTTCGCCCATTGGCAACGTCTTGATAGTAGGACCAGACTAAAGGGTAAGTACCTTGTGTGGTATGATGCTGTTGAATAGTATCTGCAGTAAAGGTACTATTTTTATCAATCTATTGCAACAAAATACACTATATATTATTATTGACATTTTTTAGTATCACCCTCAGTGATTCTATTCATGCGTGCGTCCTTTCAATTATGATATACAACTTACTGAACTTTATAATAGGGCGACCACGATATGTTGATGTGTTATAACCATTTGATTTTGCCCTGTCTATTATTTGGTTGCGATATTCTTCGGGATAATAGATTGTTAGCAATTTAGACGTTCTTTCTGCAAAAAATATCTGAAGAACTTACGCAATTTCTTTATGATTCTTCCGTTATCTTTAATAAAGTTGCAGAAAATCATGATAAGTAAAACCTATCTCAGATATATTTGGCTACTTGATACAATTTTTGGGTCAAGAGAGCCTTTAACCTACGACCATATTGTCAGAATGTGGGGAGGTTCTCCTTATGCTTATATGGGTGGTTTGTCGATCCGTACCTTCCACGAACATCGTAAAGGTATCGAAGAAATGTTTGGAGTTATCATAGAATGTGACAAATCCAAGGGATACACATATTACATCAAAAATCCTGAGGTGCTAAAGCAAAATCCTTATGCCCAACTGTTATTGCGAAAGTATAGTGTACCACAGGAATTCTCAACTTTCAACATGATGCGCGATCGTATCTTGCTGGAAGAAATACCTCATGGCACAGCATACTTTGATGATGTAGTTGAATCTATGAGGACTAATACAGAACTTATAATTGACTATCAACGTTATGAAGGGAAAAGCGAAACACTTACCATGCAACCTTATTCCATGAAGGTCTATGATAGAAGGTGGTATGTTCTTGGTTATATAAAAGAAAAAGAATCCATTAGACACCTGGCATTGGAAAGATTCCTTGATCTGCAAACAACCAGTCAGAAATTTGAGTACCCGAAGGATTTCAATCCACGAAAGTACTATGATCATGTGGTAGGAATCTACGTGAATGAAGACCTCCCTATAGTTAAATTGAAATTAAGAGTGTATGGTGTACAGATGGAATACATGAGAATGTTGCCACTTCACAAGTCACAGAGCGAGGTCAAATCAAGATGTGGAGAGTTTGCAGAGTTCACGTATCGGCTATGTCTTACCCCAGAACTAAAATCAAAGATACTGGCATTGGGGGCGAGCGTTGAAATGCTTGAACCCTTGGAATATCGCGAAGAGATAATGGCTCAAATAAGTTCTACTCTTGATAGATACATGAAAAAATGAAGAAATTTAATGGTGTTATGCGGAGTTTTAGCATACAATACTCTTCAAACACCCGATTCTACAGGTTTTCATTCGTATATATATTATAGAGATAGATCATTTCATTTTTAAAGTAAACGATAAGAATATGACAATGAATGAGAAGAAGTTGATGGGTATCAGAATTATAGTACATCGTGGAACCAATCAGATTGGTGGATGCGTTACTGAGTATGAGTGCCGTGTTTTTCATCTGTTTGTGGACTATGGTGAACAGTTGCCTGGTTATGAGCATACAGAAATGGAGATAGAAGGACTCACTAAAGGTGATGTCTCCAATTCTGCTTTGCTGATAACTCATTATCATGGTGATCATATCGGCAAGGTAAGTGAGTTGAGCAGCGAGATTCCTGTATATATGGGTAAGACTGGTTGTGAAATCTGCCAAGAATTTGAACTTCACATGTCACACATACCTGGAGAAGAGGGTAAAAGACATCGCTTGATGGCAGATAGAGTTGCTGAGTTTAAACATTTTGAGCCAGGGCATACCTTTGAGGTGGGGCCATTCAAGATTATGCCAATAGTGATGGATCACTCGGCATTTGATGCCTATGCTTTCAAGATTGAGGCAGATGGCAGAAAGATTTTTCATACTGGTGATTTCCGTACCCATGGTTTCCGAAGCAAGATGTTGCCAACGGTTATTGAAAAACGCATCGGAAAAGTGGATTGTGTGGTATCTGAAGGCACCAATGTTGAGCGAAGCAAGGATACCAATACCAAGACAGAGCGGGATGTCAAGGATGAGTTTGTAGATAATTTCAAGGAGAATAAGTATAATGTGGTGTATGTGTCATCCACGAACATAGACAGATTGTTTGCCCTCTATCATGCAGCTTGTGAAGCAGATAGAATGTTTGTCTTGGATGATTTTGCCAAGAAGATGATGGATGCGTCAACAAACATTGACAAGCTTTGGGGCAAGTCTCGCTTCTATAAAATTCAGAGAGAGCAGAAGGTTCCACAGGTCTTATGGAAAGATAGGGTGATAAACAGTAAATTCTATCATGCTATGGAATCTCATGGTTATGTGTTGATTGCCAGAGCAAATGACAAGTTTGATGAGTGGCTAAAGAAGATGCCAAGCGAGGGAAGAAAAGTTTATCTCTCTATGTGGAAGGGCTATGTGGATAATCCAGAAAGTCCGGCTTATAACAAAAGGTTGGCAGAGGCTGTTGGTAAGGATTATGTTCATATCCATACCAGTGGGCATTGTGATGTGAACAGTATGAACAAGTTGTTTGAAATGTTGGAGCCTAAGGTGATAATTCCAATTCATACCAATAGCCCAGAGAAATTTGTGGCAGCTTTCCATTCCTGGAATGTGAAGATGTTGGAGGATGGAGAAATTTTTAGTACCAACCCATTTGGCGATATACCTGTGCATGAGGAAGGTGATACCTTTTTGAGTGCAATATGTCTTTCAGAGAATCAAGATTCTGATGATGATGTCAGGATTTCTTCTGTGGATGAGAGACTTAAATGGTGGAAACTAGATTATAAGAATATAAGTTCGTTTGATGATAGTAATCTGGCAAGAGAGACCTTGAAACTTGTTCGAGCAGACAAGAATGTGCTTGCTTTTGAGATTTGGAGTGAGTGTGACTTTGCGCTAATCTTAGGGGAAGTTTATCGAAGAGACAAGACTTTCTACGCAAATCTTGACTCGAAATGTACTTTTGCTTCTGGTGAGATGGTATTGGCGATCATGCGTTTGCCATTCTCATGGAATTTGATTCCAGTGAAGGTAATGGAATTTGCTACCAAGGAAGCATTGAAAAACGTATATGATGAGGGTTTGTTAGATATTGGTATATCAGATTTCGATGAATTTTATGAGTCGTATGAGCCTGTTGCGCATTATGCTCCAGACATGATAGTGAAGCCTTTGGTTGACATAGAGACTTTTGAAGGCAAGGTGCTATGTGATTTGGTACCTGTTCGCTATCTGTTTCCTATGGATGTAGTGGAGCAACTTCATAAGAAAAAATGATAGGGTGTACGGTATGTAAGAGTGTTTCTATAAACTGCATAGTGTATTAAGCACCATGCAGTTCTTATTTTATACCAAACTAATATGATAACATCAGAAAAGGATTTGAGAAAAAAGTTGATAGATGTGAAGAATTAGCAGTACCTTTGCATAAGATAGGCTGCACCTCAGCAAAAAACTCAAGCATGCTTGGCTTTTTGCGTTCGGTTTGCACTATCTTTGGTGGAAAAATATAATAGTTATGTCAAAAACAACGATTAAGAAACTTCTTCAATCCATGTCGAAGGAAGAGATTATAGAAATGGTTATTGAAATGTATGATGCTCGTAAGGAAGCAAAGGAGTTTCTGGAGTATTATGCAAGTCCTAACGAAAATGGTAAACTCGAAGCATACAAAAAGATTGTTCGTGCTGAGTTTTATCCTGAGGGACATCGTGAACCCAAAACACGTTTTACGGTTTGCAGAAAAGCTATAGCTGATTTTAAAAAACTCAAGCCATCAGCCGATGCTCTGTCTGAACTGATGTTATCGTATATGGAATATGCCATAAAGTTTACATACGACTTTGGCGATATGTGGGAACAGTATTATGACTCTGTTGAGGGTAATTTCAAAAAGACCGCACAGTTTATTGCAAAAAATAATTTGTGGGAGAAGTATGACAAACGGCTCCTACAGTGTGTTGAATGGGCAAGCGGATGCGGCTATGGGTTCGCTGATATTATTGCTGATACGTATGAAGAAGCAAAGCTGTTAAACGTATGACAGATTTGTTGATGATGGAATAGCGTAATATGCAAAATATTACTTGTGCAACTTTCGACGGGTACTCCTTAATGATAACAAGCTATTATCGAATTCTGCGCAAGTTGTTCGTTTTTTGTCAAAAAATGTCCATCAGAATTAAGTATTAAGTATTACAAACTAAGTGAGTTACGCTATCAAAAATCGTACAGAAAAAAAATGTGGATTTTGAACACCTACTTAAAACGAGTGCGCAGTATGAGAATAATTCACTCATATTGCGCACTCGTTTTTTTAAGCAATGAAGATGTTCGCTATTCCTAAAAAAATTAGTTAGCGTTTTGAATTACCGTAATCTTATTAGACACGCCATTTGAGGTAAGCGTGAGTTGGGCTGTACGTGCACTACCCGTGGTGTTCTTCTCGAGCGTGAGTTCCACATTCTGAACTTTACAAGGCGTGTAGGCAGGAGTTCCCACCAAGTTGCCAGGTTCGGGTACTTTGAGCCATGACTCCGATGAGGTTAGCGTGGCATTGGTAGAATATACCGTGAAAGAAACGTAAGGTTTCACATTCTTAGAACCTACCACATAACCATCAGCACTGATGTTTTTAAGCGTAAAAGTTCCATTGTCTACAACTTTATCATTAGGATCTTTTTCCAAAGCAGGGTAATCAATGTTGAGCAACGGATACTGAAGGATGTAAAGAGGTGTGGTACCAATTTTACCAAACTCACTTGTTACCATTATGTTTGTATGACGTGTTTTGCCTGTTGTGTTAGGCTGAAGCTTAAGGTCGATGCGGTTGCTATAGAGCACTTGCCAATTGCCTGCAGCAATTTTTTGAGTGAAAGGCGGTGTTTGACCTTTATAACTTACGCTGAGCCATTCCTCGTCATACGACTTATTTAATGTCCAAGTGTCGGTTGTCGCTACAAAGCATGAGTCTACCGTTTGATCGGCATAAGCCACGATGTCGCTAATGTATACACTGGGGGTGTTACGGAAATAGTAGAAGGTGTGATTCTCGTAAGAGCTATCGCCACACGATGTTAAACCTGTTGCAACTGCTAATGTTGCTAAGGCACCAAGGATAAATGTTCTCATATTGATATGTTTTTAATTTTCGTTTTTGAAGTTTGTTTTTTGGGGAAATAGAAGTCGTCTGAACTTTTATGACGACTTATTTAGGAACTTAATACCACTCTACATTGGTTGAGTAAGAACTACGCTTTTCCCATTTCAAAGCATCGGCAAGCTCTGAAGCTCGTGCACGGAATGTGAAGTTGAACGATGAATAGGGCTTAAGCACGACTGAGGCTGACATTTCAAAGCAGTGTAGGTCGCGTGCAAGCGACATGGTTGTCATTGAAATTTTGTGCATCTCGAAGTCGTAACCCGAAGAGAAGGCTATGTTCCATCCTTGTGCTATACGCACGTAGCCCGACGCATTGAGCGTTTGCGTAAACGAGAAGGGATAACGCATGCGGCGCACATTGATTTGGCGTGTACGGTCTTCTGCCATAGTTATGCCGTAAGAAAGCGAGAGTGACCAGGGTATGGAGAACGCAAGATAGCCATCTTTGTCGATGCGAGCCTTCTCCTTTTTTCGTCCCTTACTTTGCTGTGCGGCTTTAAGGTCGGGGTCGACGTTGGCATCTTCCGTATCATCGGTTTCAGTCTGCGTATCGGCAGTTGTGGCATTATCGTTTCTACGACGTCCCTGAAAGAGGTCGAGCAACTTTTGCCATGTTTGGTTATTGAAGGTATATGCCAAACTTTGCGACATTCCCTGGAAACGACCAAAACGTCCATAGCTCCACTCCGTACGGTCGGAGGTTACCACCTGTCCGTTTTCATTAAACTTATAGGCATACGTTGCAAACACGGCTGCCATTGAGAAGGTTTTGTTCTTTCCTAACTTTAAGCGCAAGCGGGTGCTGAGGTTACTCCACGGACGAGTTTGCGCTGCCATGTTGTAAGAGAGCGATGCTGAGAGTTCATCGATAAGCGATATTTTACGATAACCTGTTGTGTCACGATCAGAACGCACCTTCATTTCAAGGTTATTCGACACCGACATCGATATTAAGCCTTGCTTCGAGCCCGATGGATAACCATAAATGCCTGCTGAGTAGGGCGAATATCTGACCATCGTTGAATTACCCTCTGCATCAACTTTTTCATAATACTTGATGTAGCCATAGCGCGACACGGTGAAGTCGGGCGCATAGCTAAAGCTAATTGAGGGTTTGAAGACGTGGCGTATGGCTTGAATTTTATCGCCAAAGAGTTTTTTCCATGGTTTGTAAAAACCATAGAGTGTGGTATTGGCTGTTACGCCCACATTCCAATCATAGAGGTTGTAGAAGCCATAGGTTGTATCGCACAATTCGCGTTGTAACTCACGATCCCACGAACGATTGATGCGCGAAGCATACATTAAATCGCGGAAAGAAAGGTTGGGCGAAATGTTGATGTATTTAAACAACTGAAAAGTTGCATCGATAGGCACTCGGTGCTGAAAACCATTGCGCCAATCCTTCACCAAATTCGACTTAAAGAGTTTATCCTCCTTCGTGGTAATGGAGTTAGAGAGTTGACCGGTGTATGACACAGAGATTTTTTCGTACCAACGCTCTTTTCCCACGGAATACTTACGACGGAAGGGATAAAAACGCGCTAAAGAAAAACTCACATCGGGCAGTGTCATTGCGATGGTTGAGTCGCGCATGTTTTGCGTTAGGTTGGCAGAGGCTGCTATGCTCAAACCAATTGTGGGAAAAGTGTGACTAAAACTTACCGAACTGGCACGCGTGCTCTGCGTGTAGCTCAGTGGGTTATACATACTTTCAAGGTTCTTGCGCTCGTAGCTTTCTGAGGCAAAGTTTACACGTGCCGAGAAGGTTGTGTTAGGATTTGCACGCGAGTCTTTTGAATGGGTCCACTGCAACTTAAAGCTCTTTGTAACTTGGTAGTCGGGCATATTTTTTTCGCCTTCTACCGTACGCAAGAAACTAAAGTATACGTTACCACGATATTTATAGCGTTTGTTGTAGTTTGTTTCAACACTTGTTCCCCATGAGCCTTTGGTGTAAATTTCGCCCAGAGCCTTAAGGTCCATATAGTCGTTTATTGCCCAATAGTAACCTCCATCACGCAAATAAAAGCCACGAACGGTTTCATCGCCATAAGAGGGCATAATAAAGCCCGAAGAATACTTTTTATTAAAGGGGAAGAAACCGTAAGGCACGGCTAAGGGCAAGGGTACATCTTCAACTACAAGGTGGGCAGGACCAAACACGGTCTCTTTTCCGGGTCGCACCTTGGCACGCGAAAGTGCTAAATAAAAGTGTGGATGCTTGGCGTCGCAAGTGGTGTAACGAGCATGTTCCAAATAGAGTGTACCATCTGCTGCACGCTTAGAACGTTCGCTGGTCATAAAGCCATCACCTTGGCGCGTATCGACATTGTGAATAAAGCCTTTTTTAGTTTTAAAGTTAAACGACATGCGTTCGCTGTTATACTCATCGCTCCCTTGTTTATAAACAGGTTTTTCAGCCCAACCTCCTTCGGCAGTAGAGTCGGGACGTGCTTCGGCATGTACCAAACTCGAATCCATGTTCATTGAAATTTTGGCTGCGGTGAGTTGCATATTCTGATAGTCGACCTGTGCTTGACCATAAAGGAGTGCCAAACCTGTAGCTGCATCATAGACCATAGAGTCTTGTGCCTGATATTCAACAGGAGAGTCAATGCCTGGTCGGGGTTTCACGGAGTCGGTTTTCAACGAATCTGCTTGTTTTTGTGTGGTAGTGTCAACAGGTATACGCGGACTGGCTACTGCACGATTATCCTTAGCCGTAGTGGCACTATCAGTAACTGGCTGGGGGTTGGTTAGGAGTTTCTTAATCTGAGCAGTAGAGTCGGTTTTAGCCGAATCGTTAAGAGCATGCACGTTCTTTGCCGCCGGCTTACGTGCAGGCTGCATACGCAAATGGCTGGCCATGATGCACATCGTGGTCAGCACAGAGAGTATGATGAGTAATAGTCGTCGCATTCGTGTGTTAAGCGTGTTCAACGGGCAACGCCTCGGGGTCAAATTGTTGCACCCAATCCCAAAAGATTTTTACGCCTTCGTGTCCAAACTTTTCAAGGCTACGCGCAGTGTCTTGAACTGAGCGTATTCTGTTGGGATGGCTTTTTGAGTAAAACTTATCAGCGTAACAAATGAGTTGTTCTTCGAGGGTTTCGGGTCGATAGTCACCAGCTGGTAAGGGTAATTGTCGTTGTTTTATCACTTCATCAGTGAGACCTGTCCCTGTGTGTCTTTCACACACACGTGCTATTTCAGGAAAACCTTCGCGTCGCATCAGTTGTCCCCCCAAATATCCATGCATTAAATAAGGTTCTTTGCCAAAGCAGTGTATGCCGGGTGCATCTGTAAGGAAGATTCCCACATCATGCAACATGGCAGCTTGTTCCACAAAGTCCTTATCTATGTTCAATTCTGGGTGAGACTCCGCTATTTTCAACGCACGTTCTGTCACTTGTTTACTATGTTTTATAAGTAACTCGCGCAGCGCCTCATTGTCAGCGTAATACTTATTTATAATATCCAAAGCTCTCATTGCTCGCTTTTTGGGTGCAAAGTTAGTGCAAACCGAATGCAATACAAAATAAAAAGCCTCTGGATTTTTATTTTTATTGCTGAGGTGCAGCCTAACTTCGCGAAGCAGAGTTAGTGCAAGGCGAGCACAATGAAAAGAAAAATACAATTTTTATTGCTGAGGTGAAGCCTAACTTCGCGAAGCAGAGTTAGTGCAAGGCGAGTGTAATTTTTGCGCTTCGCGCTTGGGGTAGTCAAAAATGTCCATCAATGAGCCATAAATGTTCATGAATTATTATTTTTGAATGTCCATGAATAGCCCTCTTTCGGGGTTGGGTTGGCGCGTGAAGCATTGACGGAAGTTGACGGAGGATGTTTATGGCTCTACTACGGCAAAGTCTTCTTTGTGTACACCTCGGATGGCTACGGCATATCCTCCAAGTTCCATGATGAGTTGACGATCGCGGTCTACTCGTACAATGTATCCTTCCATGCCTTTGAATAGGCCTGTGAGGACGCGGAGCTTGACATGGTCTTTGGCAAACTTTATGAAGGGATCGCGCAAGAAGGTTACGTTTTCGGGATGTGCCGAAACTACTTGCATAAAGGGTTGCATCATTTTGTGACTGATGCTGGCTGGTTGTCCCGTACTGCAATCGTTTACTAAATGGTAGTGGGGATAGTTGGTTTGAAGGAATGTTTGTAGCTCTTTTACCTCGCCTTGCAAAAAAACTAATCCACTGATGGTGGGTTGTTGCTTTTTGATGACGCCTTTGCCATTGTCTTTTTGCTTATATTTATAGGTGTAATGTACAAAACATTTGTGGGGGACGTCGGGATGTTGGTGGTTGTAGGTTTCTACTTGTTTCTTGAAGGTTTCTATGAGTTTGTTGTGTATCATAAGATAGCTCCAAGGGGATTCGTCCCGTATTTTGTCTTTGTTTACGCTGTTTTTTCCTTTTTGTTCTGCCTTGGGATGGGGTATTTCTTCTATTCCTGAGCCCGATTTTGCATCAGTCTCAGTTACGTGTATGCCCTTTGGAAAACGCTTGTTTTCTGAACTTTTGTTTTCGTCGGCTATAGAAAGAGTAAGGGAGCAATCCTGCGTCATTTTCTCAATCTATTTTATGTTGCTGTTGGCTATCTTCACCTGGGAGGATTGTGCCAATGTTGCCATGAGATTGTTCATTATGTTACTAATGATGGGGGTTGCCACTTTTTTAGAGAGGGGGATGAATGTTTAACGAATCGAACTTGCTTGATTGTTTTGCATTTTCATCCTTTATGTGGCTTTGCGTCTCTATGTATTCTTCGGGTCTTTAAGAAAAAAGACACTTCTTTGGCTACAAAGGTACGGTTTTTATTGTATTTATTCTCATTTTAAGGTGAAAATATTTTTATAATCTGGCTTTTGTGGGTGTTTAGTTTAACAAATATAAGTATCGTTTTGTCGTAGATTGTTGATTTTCATGGGGATTATTTTGTTTTGCGTGTTTTATTGGGGAAGATTTTGTGGGGTACGGAGGGGGATGGGTATGTAAGCATGGTTTTACAGACTACTTTTTTAGTCAAAAATGTCTTTGATTTTTTCGACATGAATGTCTTTGTTTTTTTAGTCAAAAATGTTCATCAATGAGCCATAAAATCCCATAAATTTTTATTTTTGAATTTCCATGAATAACCCCTTTCGGGGTTAGGCTGGCGCGTGAAGCAATGTTTCGACATAAATGTCCATCAGATTTAAGTCTGTCTCTTATACACATC
>UQPD01000083.1 GCA_900542795.1 uncultured Prevotella sp.
CCGTACATGCGGTTCCGCATACGGCGGTTCCTATTTTGGGTGCCATTCGAGATATTCCCACATTAAAGTAACATACCCTGCTTTACGTAGGTTTTCTTTAGTTATTGCCCTATGTAATATAAAGCTATCGGCTATACGCCAATAGCCCTTGCAAGTATTACCCCATTCGTATGCCTTACCTTTATTGATACCACACTTTATGAGAGTCCTCTATATTTAGTTGAGCAATGATTTGAGGGTAGTCAAGTTGGCTACTTTGTATATTTCATAAACGTATATAAAAACGAAGTTCCGCCCTGGTTCGCTGTTCTAATGGGAAGCGTGGCGGAATCTGTCACTGCAAAAGTACGAGGTTCTTTTCAAAGCAACAAATTTCAGCCCAAGTAAATCCACATAAACACCTCCAACCCATTTATTTCAAACACGCACACATCTCTCAGTTGCCGAAATTCATTGCTATCCAGCAGCTTCATTCTTCGCGTGCCTTTGTAAAAGTCGTAGCGAAAATGCTGCGAATACTGCAAAAGTCCAAGGCTTTGCGCTCTGCCTTCCGACAAAGCGCATGGGGCGACCAAGAAAATCTCCGATAATGCTTCTGCCGTGTCACGAGATTGTCGGAGCAAGGCGCTTGCCACCGCCCCACATCTAACCCCTACTCATGTAGTCCACCTCTCCCACTCCTCCACACCCAAGCGCACGAAAAAGCCACCATGCGCACAGCAAGAGAGCCAATGCGCACAGCGGCTGAAAGAAAGGATTGCCCGAAAGGGAGGGCTTGAGGAGGGAGCGTTACCAAAGTGCAACCTTACCAGCTGCACCCAAATCGAGAGTTGCAGAGGCAATACCTAAAGCACGGAACACACGGCTTAGGGTTGGCAAAGTCATAATTGTATGCCCCTTCTCTAATCTTGAAATTTGTGCACGTTGCACTCCTATACGTTCACCCAGTTCTTCTTGTGTGAGTTTCTGGGCTTGTCTTGCTTTACGGATAGCTTCACCTAAGTAGTAAGCGTTTACTTCTTCCTTAAGCTGCTTCTCCATCGCATCACGTTCTTCTGTTCCTTTTTCTCCCCAAACATCATCAACGAGTTTTGAAAGAGGAGTTAAATGCATCTGTGCCATATCATTCTTCTTTTTTCTTCTTAAAATACTCTTTTCTAATCTCTTCTGCTTTTGTAATTTCTTTTGGAGGCGTTTTTTGCGTTTTCTTGACTATGCCATGTGTCGCAATTACAAGCGTTTCGGTTTCTGTGTCCCAAAAGGAGAAAAGCCTATAGCAGTTGCCACTGAAAATAGTACGGAATTCCCAAATATTGGAGTTTTCCAACTTCTTGAACAATTCATTATCTATAATGCCTTGTTCTATTTTCAAGTAGTTATATGCTATTTTCTTCTGCACTTTCAATGGCAATGATTGGATGAACTCTATAGCTTCATCCAACAAGACCACTTGCAGTTTGTTGTTGCTCATTTTGTAATGTATTTGTAGATGCAAAGATAGATAATTGTTTCTTACGAAAGAAACAAAAGAGTATTTTTATCTCACTCCCCCCGCCGAATATCCATAAAAATCATGTTGCGGAAACTTCTCACAGCCAATATACAGCGTATCAAAAGCATCTGTGCCATCGGTGCGATGCTCCAACAAGTCCTCCTCTGATTCAGGATTCTTCTCAGTGGACTTGCTTTTTTTGCGGAAGCTATTGCGTTCTCGATATACGCCAATACTTTGTATAACAAGGATAAGGTCATCATTGTTTAGACAATTGAAGTAAGGCATGAACCATTCTCAATTAGATTGCCTAATTCGCATTTTATAAATGTTACAATAATCTCATTTAATTGATGTCCCAATACCAAATGAGTAACACTCCTGTACCAACTATGTGAAACTCCAGTACCAACCTATTGAAACTCCAGTACCAATCAAACTGATACTAAAGTGATACTGGGGATAAAAACAAAACACACCAGAATCTGTCGAACAAACTAATTTATCTACCTTTAAACCTTATCAAGAAGTACACTAAAAAAGGACTAAGTGACGTAGATATACAACTAAAAAGTGGTCAAAATGTATGCTTTGTAGTTCATTTATTCTTATAAAAACAAAAAATTAGGGTAAAACATTGCCGTGCTCGAAAACTTTTTGCACTTTTGTAGTTTTAAAAATAAAACCTTTTTTATAATCGGCAACGATTAAACCATAAGAGAGGCAACTAGAAACGAGCTTATCAACTCATATAATATAACAACCTACTTATACATTCACAAGATTATGGAACCTGCAAAAGGAAAGTTAGGTGTAATGTGCGTCGGTTTGGGCGCAGTTACCACTACCTTTATGACTGGTGTGCTCATGGCACGCAAAGGTTTGGCAAAGCCTGTTGGCTCAATGACTCAATACGATAAGATTCGTGTGGGTCGCGGCAAAGACAAGAAATACCTTCACTACGGCGAAATTGTTCCCCTTACTTCACTCAACGACATCGTGTTTGGTGCATGGGACGTTTATCCTGAAAATGCCTACGAGAGCGCTCTCAACGCTGAAGTGCTCCGCGATCGTGACATTGAGCCTGTTCGTGACGAACTCAAGGCTATTGTGCCTATGAAGGCTGCTTTCGACAAAAACTATGCAAAGCGTTTGGATGGCAATAACGTAAAAGACTGCGCTACACGTTGGGACATGATGGAAGCTGTGCGCGAAGATATCCGACGCTTTAAGGCTGAAAACAACTGCGACCGCATCGTTGTTATTTGGGCTGCCTCAACTGAAATCTACGTACCCGTTGACGAAAAGATTCACGGCACACTCGCAGCTCTTGAAGCTGCCATGAAGGCTGACGACCGCGAACACGTAGCTCCCTCTATGTGCTATGCCTATGCTGCCTTGGCTGAAGGTGCTCCTTTCATTATGGGTGCTCCTAACACAACAGTCGATATTCCCGCTATGTGGGAAATGGCTGAAAAGACCAAGATGCCTATTGCGGGTAAAGACTTTAAGACAGGTCAGACACTCGTTAAGTCGGGCTTTGCTCCTATCATCGGCACACGTTGCTTAGGTTTGAGCGGTTGGTTCTCTACCAACATCCTCGGTAACCGTGATGGTCTTGTACTCGATGAACCCGCTAACTTCCACACAAAGGAGGTTTCAAAACTTTCTACCCTCGAGAGCATCCTTGAAGGCGACAAGCAACCCGACCTCTACTCTGATTACTACCACAAGGTACGCATCAACTACTATCCGCCTCGCAACGATAATAAGGAAGGTTGGGACAACATCGACATCTTTGGTTGGATGGGCTATCCTATGCAGATTAAGATTAACTTCCTCTGCCGCGACTCTATCCTTGCTGCACCGCTCTTGCTCGACCTCGTGCTCCTTTCTGACCTTGCTGCACGTAAGGGACGTTATGGCACACAGCGCTTCTTGAGCTTCTTCCTCAAGAGTCCGATGCACGACTATACGCAAGGCGAAATTCCTATCAACCACCTCTTCCAGCAATATGTTATGCTGAAGAACGCTATCCGCGAAATGGGTGGCTATGAGGCTGACGAAGAAATTGATTAAAGGGTTATCGGTTTAACATAAATATTCCTAAAAACTCTGATATTTACTATGAAAAGCTTCACGCATAGTGCATTACTACACTTGTGCGTGGGGCTTTTTGTTCGTAGCACACGCAACACCTACTTAAAACTACACTTTTTTCTATTCCACACAACTCTTCAATCGTGAAACGACTTTTCTTACTATTCATACTGCTATTAGTTAGCATCAGCGCTACTCTTGCCCAAAAGAAGTTGGCTGGCTCTGTGGTCGACGCAAAGACTGGAGAGAAAATCCCCTTTGTTTACGTGGTATACGTTAATGGTGGGGGTACACAAACCGACCTCAATGGTAACTTTTCGTTGCCCTTTAAAGCAGGACGCTTACGTCTTTCGGTGCTTGGCTACGAAACCAAAACCGTTACGGTGAAAGAATGTGCCGACTCGTTAGTGTTTAAGCTCAAATCAATGGACCGCTCACTTAACACGGCTGAGGTTGTTGTAGGCAAAAAGGCTAAATACTCGCGCAAGAACAATCCTGCTGTCGAACTGATGCGCAAGGTAATTGCTGCTAAAAGGCAAAGCGACTTGCACCACCACGACTACTATAGCATTGACAAATACTCAAAAATAACCTTCGCATTTAACGAGGTTACTGACAAGATTTTTGAGGATGGCAAATTCAAGAAGTTTCCCTTCCTCAAAGACCATGTGGAAGTGTGCAATGAAACGGGTAAACTCATTTTGCCTATTTCGGTAGACGAAACCGTGACGCGCATGATTTACCGCAAAGACCCTAAAAGCGAGAAGAATATCATCCTGGGACAACGATCGAATGGTATTAACGACTTGCTCAACACGGGCGACATTGTTACGACCATGCTGAAGGACTGCTTTACGGACGTAGACATTTATCAAGACGAGGTGCGACTGCTGCAATACCCATTTACAAGTCCTATTTCGTCGAGAACCGCCATTAGTTTTTATCGTTACTTTATTGTCGATACGCTACAAGTGTCTGGCAACAAGTGCATCCAAGTGGACTTTACGCCAAACAATGCACAAGACTTTGGTTTCTCGGGCAGTCTCTACATCATGGCAGACAGCACCTACCGCGTACATAGTGTGGACATGGGCATCCCCGTGCGCAGTGATGTGAACTTTGTGGAGAGCATGCGCATTATGCAAGAGTTTAAGCAGCTACCCACAGGCGAACAAGTGTTGGCAAAGGATGACATGTTGGTGCAAATAAAATTGGCTAAGTTCCTCAATAAGTTCCAAGTAAAACGTGCCACCGAATACTCCAACTTTAGCTTTGAACCTATCCCCGATAAGACCTTTAAGTTTAAGGGCGAAACACTCACTGCAGCCAATGCACAGATGCAAGATAAGGAGTTTTGGCAAACACACCGAGCAGACTCTCTAACCAAGAGCGAAAGTTCGATGAACCAACTCATTCACAAACTCGAACAAGTAAAGGGCTTTAAACCCGTGTTATGGATTGCCAAAGCCTTCATCGAGAACTTTGTAGAAACCACGGTAAATCCTGATAAGCCGTCGAAGGTGGATATCGGTCCGGTAAACACCATGATTACACAAAACTTTGTTGACGGCTTGCGTCTGCGCCTTTCTGCACAAACCACAGCAAACTTTAATAAGCACCTTTTCTTAAAGGGATATGCTGCCTATGGTTTTAAAGACGAAAAATGGAAAGGCATGGGCGAGGTTACTTACTCGTTCAACAAAAAGGCTTACTTGCCACGCGAATTTCCGGTGAATAACCTCACCTTTAATTATACGCGCGATGTTATGTCGCCCTCCGATAAGTTTTTGCCTACTGATAAGGATAATGTGTTCACCTCATTTAAATGGAAGAAGGTTGACCACATGATGTATTTTGAGACCTACAAATTGCTATGGGACCGCGAGTGGGCTAATGGTTTGCGCTTTACGCTGCAAGCTCGCACCTCAAAAGATTCTCCTACGGCAAGCCTTTTCTACCAACCGCTTTGCTCAGAAGGAATTTCGCAAGATGCCTCACTCTACATGCCTTACATTCGCACATACGATGGTATGGTTGGTTTGCGTTTTCAACCAGGCGTTACGTGGATTAACACCAAGCAACGACGCATTGCCAGTAACAACGATGCTCCAATATTTACGCTTAACCACACAGCGGGTGTGTATAACTTTGGCAAGGGTACCGACAACAACATGTATAACTTTACCGAAGCCAGCATTTACAAACGCTTTTGGTTAGCTTCGTGGGGTAAGATGGACGTTACGGTGAAAGGTGGTGTGCAATGGAACAAGGTTCCCTACCCCTTGCTCATTATGCCTGCTGCCAACCTCTCGTACATTATGGAGGATAACACATTCAACCTCATCGATAATATGGAGTTCTTGAACGACCGTTATGTATCGCTTATGTACTCGTGGGACTTGAATGGTAAGATTTTTAATCGTATTCCACTTATCAAAAAACTAAAGTGGCGCGAATACATTGGTTGCAATGTACTATGGGGTACGCTCACAAGCAAAAACAATCCCTACTTGGCAAAGAACGCTAACGACAGCCGTTTGCTCTACTTCCCAGGCAACTGGAAGCAAGAGGGCTTTGTTACGCAATCGCACATCATGAATAGCAAGCGCCCCTACGTTGAAGTAGTTGCGGGCATTCACAACATTTTCAAGATATTCCACATTGAATATGTACAACGCCTCAACTACATTGAGCCTGGCACACAAAAATGGGGTATTCGTGGCATGTTCCGCCTTACCTTCTAATTTTATTTAGTAAGAAATATGGATTTGCGCTTTGTATTTTTAATTCAAAAAAATGCAAAGCGCAAATCCATTTTTATGTGTTTATGCCCACACTGAACTCCAACAAATTTTTAAACACCTTCCATAAAAGGCGTGCAAACAACTTTACAGCATCTTATTAAAACCACATTTTACAAATGTATTAAAAAAAAATAATCTGATTTTTAATCAAAAAAACTTTGTTCTGAAATTTTAATACTAACTTTGCGCCATCATGAACTTCTCAATCATTAAAGAAGATGAAATAAAATTCATATATTATGATAAAACTCAACTACTTTAACTTGTGGCGGTCCGTGCTTGCATTGTGCATTGGGCTTTGCCTTGGCGTACCTATTCGTGCGCAATTTCAAGTACCAGAATTGGTTAGTGGCACGTATTACCGCATCAAGACGGCTGCTACAAGAAGCGATGCTCAAACGTATCCTTATTTGGCTGATGACAACAACTTTGTGCGTTGTCAGGCATTGTGCGAAACAGCTGGAGCTGAGGACGCACAGTTGTGGCTTGTTACCGCTGTAACGGGCAAAGACAACTTTTATGTGGTGCAAAACAAAAAGACAAAGAAGTATTTGCAACCCACTAATGATGAGAGTTCTCAAATTAGCATGGCTGATGCTGCAACCGAAGTTTACATTCCCAGAAACACAAAAACGGGAAACAGCAAACCTTGGTTCAACATCATGGCCGATGCAAACGCAAAATACAGCTATAACTGGCGCGATGGAGATCACTACGTAAAAGGTTATCAACCCAACGATGGAAAGGATAAAGCCTTAACAGGTTCTGAATGGGCTTTTATTCGTAACGAATATACCGACAGCGAAATTAAGGATATGGTTGCTGCGGCAGGACAAGTAATGCCTGTTACTGGCACCAATGTTTATCGCATCCTTAATTACTCAAGCAAATTCGCCAACAACGCCCTTGCTGAATACAACAACCTTTTAGGAAGCGTAACAAATACCACCGACGATTCACAATATTGGCAACTCGTGGCACAAAGCGATGGAAAAATTGCCTTGCAAAACCTTAAAACAGGTCACTACGTGCAGTCGCTCAACGGTGTAAAAGACCACCAATTCGCCATGGGTACTACTGCCTATGGTTTTGACATACGCAGAAATACCAACATCGTTAAAATTGCTTTTGACATTGCCGACACCGAAGATGCTGGAGGAAACATGTTGGCACTTAACTGTACGGATAAGACGAACGGAGCTATTTACAGTTGGACTTGCTGTGATGGTTCAAAGGACTTGAACTCGCTTTGGGTTTTTTATGACGCAAAACTAAGCGAAAGCCAAATTGCTGCTATCAAAGCCAACCGAACTACTTATGAAAAAAATGACTATCTTGCCAGAATCTTAGCTGATGGTAAACTTCGCATTAAGTCGCGCCGTGCCATCGATTCAAATAAAAATCCTTACGTAACAGATGTAACAGGTATTGTTGGCCCTAAAGAAAATACATGTCGCATGCGCGAAGAAATGAGTTCAGACGCCGACCGACAACTGTGGATTGCTGAAAAGAATGGAACGGGATATACCTTCCGCAACTACAAAACGGGTAAATACCTTAACTACAATAATACGGGAGACGCCAAAGTCTTTTACATTCGCTACAATACAGATAACACCCCCGACCAATATTATGTACACCTTTCTGAAAAAAATGATTTCTCAGACAAAGGCTTGCACTATCAGGTTGTTGGCGACGTTGTAGTGGGTTGGAACGTGAACGGCGATGACTACAAAGGTTGCGACTGGCTCTTTGAACCCGTAGACTTAACTGACGCTGCTGTTAAACAACACTTTGACAGCCAAGCCAACCGCTTAAGCAATGTTGCAACTAACGAGTATATCGTGATTCGCGACATCTACAACACCGTCATGACTGAAGATTATAGCGACGGCAGAGTAGCCACAGCCGAACGCAATGCTCAAAAATTCAACCAGTGCTGGAAGCTCGTTCCTGTTGAGGGTAAAGAGGGTTATTATCAAATTCAGAACGCGGTTACCAAGCACTACATCAATTTTGCAGACTATAATACTAAAACCTACGCAACTGAAAGCCCCACAAATGGTGGATTTAAAATAGCGGAAGTAAGCAACTATACGCGTTTCAGCACGTACTTTGAAATGCTTATAAACGAAGAACTTGGACACGCACTTCATAGTGCAAATTGGTGCAGTTCTGTGCTTGTGTGGAATAGTTATGCTAAGGGTAGCACAGCCTCTGTGTGGACATTTGAACACGCCAATATTACAGAAGCAGACTTAACCGCTGCCATTCAGGACTATCACAACCTTCGCGAAGAATATAACGAAGCAGGAAACAATGCCACAGCTTTGTCACAGTTCTTTGAAGATGCTGCTTGCACCACCCTCAAAAGCGCATACAAGTCTGTAACAGACGATGCTTTGAAAACAGCCATGACCGAAAGTGGTATCAACTCTACCACCCTGCAAAACATGGCTATCAAGATAAAGAATAACAGTTGGGCAGAATGGGAAAAGATTTTCCGTGTACGCAAAGTTGAACCCTACACCAATCCCGACACCTGGAATAATCTTCTTAAGATTGGCTACAATTACACACGCTTAAGCAATCCCACGGGTATTTGGAGCAACACCCACCAAATGCTTTATGTGTTTATTGGCGACGACATCCCCGAAGGAGCTTCTGTCAACTTGATTCAGGTGAAACAAAGCGACAAACAAGGTGATAGCCAGCAGTTGCACAAGGGTATGAATGCTATTCTAACAAACAGCGAATGCGCCCTCTATATTAACTATGAGGTAAGCACAAGCGATGCTGCCGACTCTAAGAAATGGCGCGACTACCCCGACCTTTCTATTCACATTGAAGGAGGTGTAGTAGATGGCTATTTCGATGCAAACCGCGAAGGCATCAACACCAACGAGGCATGGAAACAGATGGTAGCTAAAGGCATGTTTAGCAAACCCTTTGCCATGATGAAGGGTCGCAACATCATTTACCAGATGAATAGCACCCTGACCAAGGAATACGTTCCCGAAAAGATGCGCGAAATTGTAGACTTCTGGGATTGGATGGTCGATGTGCAACACTCACTCATGGCGGTCAACGAATATAAAGACCGCTGGCACAGTGTGTTGGGCTTCTATTCATGTACCTACAACTTCATGTTTGCCTCAGGCTGTGGTACCTATTACAACGAAAGCACATTAAAAGATATTCTGGTTTACGACACCATGGCTGCTGGTGGTGGTTCACTTTGGGGACCTGCTCACGAGGTGGGACACATTCACCAAGGACTTATCAACATGATTGGTTGTACTGAAATCTCCAACAACCTCTTCTCGCAAGCAGTGGTTCACCTCAATGGTAAAACCTCTACCCGCCTCAATGGCCGTAAATTCAAGGATGTTGCCAATTTGTATGCAGCCAACACAAGCTGGCACGATTACAACCTTTGGGATCGCAACACCATGTACCTTAAGCTCTACCTCTATTATGAGGTACAGGGCTTCCACCCTGGTTTGTTCTGCGAACTCTTCCGTGAATTGCGCAAAGACCCCTTGAACCACAATAAAGGCAGCCAAAGCAATCCTATTCCTGCCTCTGAGGACTTCTTGAAGTTTGCGCTCAAAGTGAGCAGCATTGTGAAAGAAGACCTCACCGAGTTCTTCCAAGCTTTTGGTTTCTTTGTTCCCTTCGAAACACGTGTAATTGGTGACTATGGTGACTACTACACCTACTGCACACAGGAAATGATTGACGAAGCCAAAGCGCAGATGGCACAGTATAAGAAGCCCAAGGGCAACATTATGTTTGTAGAAAACCACATTAAGCATGAGCCAGCTATCGATCACAATGGCAACTACCTCTACAACACCGATGGCAGCCAAGTGCTCCGTACAGACTTTAGCGACACAGATGCTGTAGGCAAATGTGGTGACGTAGGTTCATACTCAGACTTTGCTACAGGTCATTATGCCAGTGGTTATACTTACACCATCAAAAACGACAGCATCCTTACAATGAAGGGTGAAGGAGCCGTAGGTTATAAGGTATACGACAATGAGGGCAACTTGCTCTACTTCTCGAACTGCAATACATTCACCTTGCCCCAAAGCGTTGTCAACAAATTGGCTGAAAGTGGCAAGAGCATGGTATTGAAGGTAGCACAACCCGATGGCACTGACGTAGTTCTGCCTAAGGCTGGTGCCACAGTCTACAAGTTAAAGGTGTACCATGCCAATGCCTTGAGCAGCGATAAGAGCAACACGGTTTACACAGATGGCACAGCGCAAACACTCCCCGTGCTGACCAACAACGCCATTGCCATTATTCAGCCCAACGCAAGCCGCAGCACATTGCCCACCACACTGACACAGGCCACAAACGTGGTGAATGGTGAGAACAACACAGCCTATAAGGTGGTGCTTACCGACAAGCAAGACTTCTACACACCAACAAACTTCACCGCACAAACGCTGACTTACCAGCGTGCTAACACAGCGGGTTACAACAGTGTGTGCTTGCCCTTTGCCATCCATGCCACCGACTTTGGTGCAGGTTCTAAGCTCGAAGCATACACACAAATGAATGAGTCGAAAGTAAACTTTACCACCATAACCGACAACAACGAGGCTGGACACCCCTGCTTGGTTTACTGTCCTGCCGATGTTACAGAATGGAACATCGAAAAGACTGATGCCTATGTGGTAGCCAATCCATCTCCCTATGGCGATGGCAATGCCACACTCTATGGTGCATTTACAAACAACAACATTGGTGCTGGATGTTACAAACTCTCAGCCGATGGCACTGCACTGGGCATTACCTCTGAAAAGGGTAAGGTTACAGCCTTCCGCTGCTACCTTAAGCCCACAGACATGAGCCAGGCACCGCAGAGATTGTTTGTGATACACGATGATGCTGCAACAACAGGCATAACAACATTGCCTATCGATGTAACAACGTCTGCCCCCATTTACGATCTGAGTGGCCGCCGCATGCAGCAACCCATCAAGCCCGGTCTCTACATTGTGAATGGTCAGAAAGTTATGGTAAAATAATCAGAATTCATCCTTAAAAATGAAGAAAACATATATTTCACCGCAAAGCGTAGGGTGTTCAAAATCCATGATTTTTTTCTGCACGGTTTTTGACCTTGATAAGG
>UQPD01000084.1 GCA_900542795.1 uncultured Prevotella sp.
GTGAATTCGGGATAAACCCTCATTCACATACCTGGCTACCTTATATCACCCCTAATGGGGTGAGGCTGGCGCAATATTTCTGCGGAAGTTATTTTTTGAACATAACTAAACACTGAAAATAGTGATTAACCGAGTTTTGTGTAAATATATAGGGGGTTTGGGGATAAATAAGGGATGATTTAAACTAAACTCGAACGATTTAGTAAGGCAGATACCACCCTATTACTGCAAGCCTTCAAGCAAACGCTTCAACACGACGGTTGCTGAAATCTCACGATTGGCAGCTTCAGAAATAACAAGAGAGCGCGGTGATTCTATTACGCTATCAGAAACAATCATGTTGCGACGCACAGGTAAACAGTGCATGAAGTGCGCATCGTTAGTTACTGCCATGTGAGCATCGTCGATAGTCCACGAAATATCCTTGGAGAGTATTTTACCATAATCATCCTTATTGGTTACACCTGGACAACTCCAGTTTTTAGCATATACAAAATCTGCACCTTCGAGTGCCTTCATTTGGTCATATTCTACCGAAGCAGCTCCCACAAAAAGTGGGTCCAACTCATAGCCATGCGGATGAGTTACAACAAAGTCAACATCGGCAGCACGCATCCATTCGGCAAAACTGTTGGGCACAGCTTGTGGTAAAGCACGCGGATGCGGTGCCCAAGTTAAAACAACCTTGGGACGCTTGCTTTGCTGACGATGCTCCTCAATAGTAATAAGATCGGCAAAAGCTTGCAAGGGATGAGCTGTGGCACTTTCCATTGAGAATACTGGACGTCCACTATATTGCATGAATTGCGAAAGTACATTTTCAGCATAGTCGGCATCACGATTAGTGAGTCCTGCAAATGTGCGAACACCAATCACATCACAAAATTGTGCCATAACGGGAATAGCTTCGAGCAAGTGTTCGCTCTTATCACCATCCATCACCACACCGCGTTCAGTCTCAAGTTTCCAAGCACCCTGATTTACATCTAGTACCATTACATCGAGTCCCAAATTGCGAGCTGCCTTCTGAGTGGACAAACGGGTACGCAAGGAGTTATTAAAGAAAATGAGCAAAGCTGTTTTGTGATGTCCTAAATGCTCATATTTAAAACGATTATTTTTTATTTCTGCCGCCTCAGCAAGTGCCTTATCAAGCGGTCCTAAGTCGTTGACATGGAGAAAAGTTTTCATACGCACTAATGTTTTTTGTGTGGCAAATGTAGTACTATTTATTGTATATAAGTGTGCATATTCACTTTTTGTTTGGCTAAGGCACAAAAAAGTAGTACTTTTGTAAAGATTTCTACAGAATCGCAGCTATTTATGCCGCGATAAGATTTTCGATAACCCAACAAACAACTCTCAATATGAAGAAGACTCTTCTCTTTGTTGCACTTTCTACTATGATTGCCGCAACCAGTTGCGCTAAAAAGAGCGCCATTCAAAACGATAAGGACACAACTACTGAAACCATGGTAAAAGCAAATCCTGCCTCTGTGGTTAAGACCATTCCGACCTCAGTTGCTGGTAAGGATGTGGTGAAGGAAATTGCCAAAAACTACGCTGGTAAGGTTGTATTGATTGACTTTTGGGCTACTTGGTGCGGACCTTGCCGCATGGCTATGAAGCAAATTGACGAAATTAAGCCTGAATTGGCTAAGAAGGGCTGCGTGTTTGTGTATATTACAGGAGAGACTTCGCCCTTCGACACTTGGAAGAAGATGATTGATGGCATTGATGGTGACCATTATCGTCTGACTGATAAACAATGGGAAGAAATGTGCGTGACATTGGGCGTTCCTGGCATTCCCGCTTACTTGATGCTTAATAAAAAGGGTGAAACAGCTTACGACAACTTGAACGAAGGTGGTTACCCTGGTAGCGATATTTTGAAGAAGCATATTGAGGAAGCACTGAAATAAGTTTGATAACTCATTCTAAAAAGATGAAGAAAATGTTTGTAGCTGTTTTGTCGCTTTCGCTTGCACTAACAACCTCATGCATCAACAACACAAAGAGCCATGAGGATACGCGTGAACAAGCTGATGCTGTATGCTTCGAAAAAGAGGCTACTAACAACAAAACAGGCAACGAGCAGACTGATGTTGACAAAAGAAGCACACAGTCTGCAACACTTAGCGGACTTGAAATTCCACAATACGAAAGTAGTAGGGGTGGACAAATTATTCGCCACTTGGGATATACTGTTAGCTACGATGCCGACTTTAAAACGCCCCAATGGGTAGGTTGGGAACTTACTGCCGAAAAAGCGCAAGGCACAACGCCACGCTACAACAAATTTCAACCGGACCCTGAAGTTCTTGGTGCCAAAGCTTATGCTAAGGACTATAGCAACTCAGGTTATGACCGTGGACACATGGCTCCTGCTGGAGACATGAAGTGGAGCGAACAAGCTATGCGCGAATCGTTCTATATGACAAATGTTTGTCCACAGAACCGCAACTTAAACCGCGGAGATTGGAAGGATTTAGAAGAATTAGAAAGGAACTGGGCGATTGAATATGGTTGTGTAAGTATTACGGCAGGTCCTATTTATACCTCTAAAAAACCAGCTCGCATTGGTGCGAATAAAGTGGCTGTGCCTGATGGCTTTTTCAAAGTGTTGCTTATAGACTATCCCAAAAAACCGAAGGCTTACGGCTTTATATTCAAAAACGAAGCAGGAAGTCGACCTCTCACTTATTACCAACTCTCTGTGGATGAGGTGGAAAAACAAACAGGCATGGACTTTTTTCACCAACTTCCCAACGATATTCAACAAAAAATTGAAGCAGAAAAACCCGCATTATGAAAAAAATAGCCTTTGTACTGCTTTGCTTTATGGCAAACTTATGTGCCATGGCGCAAAATGAAACGAACGAAACCATTAAGCCCATCTATAAAAAGGTGGAAAAATCTTTTAAGTTTCGCGTAAGCTTTACCGACAAAAAAGATTGTGGCTTTAGCGTGAAAAAGCCTGAAGCTTTTCTTTCGCCCAAAGCCATTGAGCGCCGCAAACGCTATGGACTGAAGGTGGACGAACACGACTTACCCCTAACTCCTGCCTATGTAAAGGCGTTAACTGCTATGGGATTGCGTGTACACAACCAAAGCAAATGGAACAACACCATTGTAGTGCAAACTACAGACAGCATGGTGATGCAACGTGTACGTAAATTGGCTTTTGTAAAAAACGCACGTTGTGTATGGGAGAGTCCTGATAGTGTGATGACGCTAACGGGAGTTCCCAAACGTGAATCATTGGTAACGAACAAGCGTGATACAACCCTTGCCGACTATTATGGCTATGGTGCTAAACAAGTGCGCATGTTAGGTGTTGACCACTTACATAAGGCTGGGTTCACCGGAAAAGGGGTGACTATAGCCGTGATTGATGGTGGTTTCTTTAATGCTGACTTAATTCGTGGTTTCGACCACACACACATTTTGGGTACACGCAACTTTGTTCGTCCCAATAAAAGTGTGTATGAAGAACTTGACCACGGCATGATGGTGTTGGCTTGCATAGCAGCCAACGAGCCTAACTACCTTGTAGGTACTGCGCCCGAAGCTTCGTTCTATCTGTTACAGAGCGAAGACGGCGAAACAGAACAACTCATTGAAGAGGATAATTGGTGTGCTGCTGTGGAATATGCCGACAGCTTGGGCTGTGACGTAATTACAAGTTCATTGGGCTACCAACAGTTCGACCACGAATATATGAACCATCATTATTGGGAAATGGACGGACACACGGCTCTTAACAGTTGTAGTGCTTCGTTGGCAGCCAGCCGCGGAATCTTATTGCTGAATAGTGCAGGCAATAGTGGAGACGACACTTGGAAAAAAATTGGTTTCCCTGCCGATGCTTGCGACATGCTAACAGTTGGTGCCGTGACAAAAGACAAGTTGAATGCTCGCTTCTCGTCGTTAGGTAACACTGCTGATGATCGCATAAAGCCTGACGTAATGGCTGTGGGCGTAAACTCGGATGTGTATGATGTCGATGGAACGATTGTGGAGGTTAATGGCACTTCGTTCTCGTGTCCTACGATGTGTGGCGCTGTGGCTTGCTTGGTACAAGCATTTCCCCATAAGCGTCCTTCCGAAATTATCAAAGCTTTGCAACAAAGTGCAGATAATGCTGCGCACCCCGACAATGTTTTTGGATATGGCATTCCCAATATGGAGAGAGCTGCACAAATCTTAAAAACAAGCCCTAAACAAAAGTAGCAACGCTGCTATTACCGATTTTTTTAAAAGTAGCAACGCTGCTATTACCGATTTTAAAAAATTTCCCTAAACGCAATGATAGACCCTTTTGCTCCGACCTACCCTCCCCTACCTGATGACACAGCGGAAACGAGAGTTCAGCATGCATTGTCGTTGTTTGAACTCAACAGCATGGTACGCGCTATGCTGCAACACACCATGGGCGACTGTTATTGGGTGGCAGCCGAAGTTAGCGAAATACGCACAGCCTCGAATGGACATTGCTACTTAGAGTTTGTGCAGAAGGATGCGAATAGTGGCTCACTTGTGGCAAAAGCGCGTGCCAATATTTGGCGCTCGGATTATGTGCGCATTAGTTCGAGCTTTGAACGAGCTACGGGGCAGCGACTTACATCGGGCATAAAGGTGATGGCTTTTGTCAGCGTTAAATTCCATGAGTTGTATGGTTTCTCGCTCAACGTGTTAGACATTGACCCCACATACACATTGGGGGATTTGGCACAACGCCGACAACAAATTATAAAGCAACTCGAAGAAGATGGGGTACTTGAGCTAAACAAAGAGTTGCCCTTGCCCCGCGTTATTCGCAATGTGGCAGTTATTTCGAGTCCAACGGCTGCAGGCTACGGAGACTTTTGCAACCAAATGGAACAAAGCGGCTTTCAGTTTCACATTCAACTTTTTGCAGCTACCATGCAAGGTGACCATGTGGAACAAAGTGTTATTGCTGCACTCGATGACATTGCCCATAATGCTGAACAATGGGACGTTGTGGTCATTATTCGTGGCGGAGGAGCTACGACTGACCTAAATGGCTTCGACTCTTACTTGTTAGCTGCCAATGTAGCACAATTTCCGCTGCCTGTATTAACGGGCATTGGTCACGAACGCGATGATACGATTGTTGACTTGGTAGCTCACACTCGTTTAAAAACGCCTACAGCAGTGGCTGCATTCTTAATTGATACGCGTGGCAACGAAACGCTTATGCTGCAAGCCTTGCAAGAACGATTGATTAAAGCGGTAGAAGCCCGCCTGCAATTAGAGTCATCAAGGTTGGATGTACTTACGCAACGCCGCACTTACAGCATTAGCAGACAAGTGGACATGCAACGCCAACACTTTAACGCTCTCTCGCACCGCTTTGAAATGGCGTCTTCGCGTTATGTTAGCAAACAACGCGAAAAGGTGTTGCGCTTAGCCTCGCGCATGGATGTGTTGACACAAATGCACATTCAACGCCAACAAGCCCAACTGCAACATTACCCACAACGCTTGCAACAAGCTGTGGAACGATGGTTTATGCAAGCACATCACCGCCACGAAATATTGGAGCGTAGCTTGCACTTAGCAGGTCCTGACCGCATATTGGCAATGGGCTTCAGCATTACCACTGCAAATGGAAAGGCTGTGCGCAATGCCAACGAACTCAAAGCTGGCGATGAGTTGGTTACACGCTTCAGCAAAGGAAGCGTTCACAGCATTGTTAAATAAAAGACACCTATATATATGGCTAAGAAATCACTCACCTATGAGCAAGCCATGCAGCGTCTTGAAGAGATTGTGCAGGGTTTTGAGCAAAACACGCTCGAGCTCGACCAACTCACTGCGCAGCTTGCCGAGGCACAAGAATTGATAAAATTATGCAACAATAAGTTGCAACAGGTTGAAACCGACGTAAAGAAATTACTCAACGATGAGCAAGAATAAACTCTCTAAGTTTGCCGACATGGAACGCTATCCACACGTGTTTCAGGCACCTGGTGTGGCAACAGACACTACACCCTTTGCCCTTAAAGGCCGTTGGCATGAAGACTTTTTCCACAACAACAATCCAATTGTACTTGAATTGGGCTGTGGACGTGGCGAATACACCGTAGGCTTGGGCAAACTTTTTCCCAACAAAAACTTTATTGGCGTGGACATTAAAGGCGCACGCATGTGGACTGGAGCTACAGAGTCGCTCAATGAGGGAATGACAAACGTGGCTTTTTTGCGTACCCACATTGAGTTTATTGAACGTTTCTTCGCTCCTGGCGAGGTGGCTGAAATTTGGCTTACCTTCTCAGACCCACAAATGAAGAAAGTGACGAAACGACTCACCTCTACCTATTTTATGCAGCGCTACCGTCAATTCTTGCAAGACAATGGTATTGTACACCTTAAAACGGATAGCAACTTCCTCTTTACCTATACAAACTACATGGTAAACGAGAATAAACTGCCTGTGGAATTTCGCACGGACGATCTTTACCACACACTCGCTGCTGAGGAAGACAAGGAGGTAAAACAGATATTGGGCATTCAAACTTACTATGAGCAACAATGGATTGCTCGCGGTCTGACCATTAAATACCTCAAATTTAATCTTCCACAAGAAGGCGAACTCCACGAGCCTGATGTGGAGATTGAACTCGATGACTACCGAAGCTACAACCGCAGCAAACGCTCGGGACTCACAACAAGCAAATAATCTTTCAATTTTCAAGATACAATAAAATGCAATTATATCCCAAACTCATAACCGACGCCTTGGAACAAGTGCGTTATCCTGGCAACGGCAAAAATCTTATTGAAGCTGGCATGGTGGAGGATGACCTCCGCATTGACGGTATGCACGTGTCGTTCTCACTGATTTTTGAAAAGTCTACAGACCCCTTTATGAAGTCGGTAGTAAAATCGGCAGAAGCAGCCATCCACACTTATGTAGATAAAGGTGTGGAGGTTGAAATTAAAACCAAAACCATTCAGGCTGCACGCCCTGAACCTGGCAAAATGCTGCCACAAGTAAAAAATGTAATTGCCGTAAGCTCTGGCAAAGGCGGTGTAGGAAAAAGTACCGTAGCAGCAAACTTAGCAGTTTCTTTGGCTAAGTTGGGCTATAAAGTAGGATTGCTCGATGCTGACATCTTTGGTCCCTCAGTACCTAAAATGTTCCACATGGAGGCTGAGAACATCTTTGCCGAAATGAAAGATGGTCGCCAAGTGCTTATTCCTGCCTTGAAATATGGCGTAAAAATTCTGAGTATTGGTTTCTTTGTAAACCCAAACACAGCTACACTTTGGCGCGGTGGCATGGCTTCGAATGCTTTAAAACAACTCATTGCCGACACAGATTGGGGCGAACTCGACTACTTTGTGCTCGACACCCCTCCTGGAACAAGCGACATTCACCTCACACTTTTACAAAACCTTGCCATTACAGGAGCTGTTATTGTATCAACGCCCCAAGCTGTGGCTTTAGCTGATGCTAAAAAGGGTATCGACATGTACCGAAACGATAAGGTGAATGTACCCATCTTAGGTTTGGTTGAGAATATGGCTTGGTTTACGCCTGCCGAATTGCCCGAAAACAAATACTACCTCTTTGGTCGCGAAGGTGTGAAGCACTTGGCTGAGGAGATGGAGGTTCCCTTGCTCGGACAAATACCTATTGTGCAGAGCATTTGTGAGAGTGGTGATGAGGGTGAACCCGCTGCTGTTAAGGACGACACTATGACCTCGCTTGCCTTCCGCGCTTTAGCCGAAGCCGTGGTGCGCGAAACTGAAAAGCGCAATGCTGAACTCCCTGCCACTCAGATTGTGGAAATGAAGAAATAAATTGCTGAAATAATCATGGTTAAGATTGGAGATAAAGTTCGCTTTCTAAATGATGTAGGAGGCGGAACCATCACAGGCTTCCAAGGCAAAGACCTTGTACTGGTGGCTGACGAAGATGGATTTGAAATTCCCACACTTATCACTGAAGTGGTAGCTGTGGAAACCAACGACTATAATATTGCCAAAGTAGTAGCTGGACAGAAAAAAGCAAAAGCTGATGACGACAAACCAACTCCCACCTCGGTTAAAAATGCCTTGGCTGTAAGCGATGATGATGAAGAGGAAGAAGAAACCGACATCGCCGACCAAGAACTCACTTATAAACCCATGGCACAAGAACGCCGTGGTGCCAACGAACTCAACTTTTGCTTGGCATTTGTGCCTAAGAACTTGAAGGAAATTTCGGGAACAAGCTTCGACGTATATTTGGTGAACGACTGCAACTACTACATTCACTACACCTTGCTCAACTACGATGGCAAAGCTTGTCAAGTGCGCCACGAGGGGGAAATAGCTCCTAACACAAAGGTTTTTCTTGAAGAGTTGCAACACAACCGTCTTGAAGAATGGGAACGCATTACCCTACAAACTCTTGCCTTTAAGCGCGACAAGGCTTTCTTCCCCAAACCCGCTTACAGTGTAAATCTGCGTATTGATGGTACTAAGTTTTTCAAGTTACACGCCTTCCAACCTTCGGTATTCTTCAACACGCCTGCGCTCACTTACGACATTTTAAAAGACGACCGAGCTGTGCGCCCCATGTTTGTTGACGCTGACGAACTACGCGAAGCTATGCAAACTCCCGAGGAGCAGTTGCCTACCGAAGTACAGCCACACATTTCGGGTGCCGAAAAACGTGCTGCACGCAAGCAAGACCGTGATGCGATTGTGGAAGTTGACTTACACGCACACGAATTGCTCGACACAATGGTTGGTCTTGAACCACGCGACATTTTAGAATATCAATTAAAGGTCTTTCGCGATACCATGCATGCACACCTCAAACACCGAGGTTGTCGCATCGTATTTATTCATGGTAAAGGCGAAGGGGTTTTGCGCAACGCATTGCTTAAAGAATTACGCACGCATTATAAACAGTGTCGCGTGCAAGACGCCTCATTCCGCGAATATGGCTATGGAGCAACAATGGTAACAATCTAAAGGATTTCACTCCTTATTATATATATAAAAAGAAACCTGGTGCATAAGCTTGAAAAAATCTTGCTTATACACCAGGTTTCTTTTATTGGGTGAAAAATTTATCCAAACAACTCGCGCAAGGCATCCTCCACCCTACTCACAGGCACCACTTCAATGCCCTTTGCGGCAGCTTTCTCCAATGATTTAGCATTGCCCTCAGGGATGAGAATACGCTTAAAACCAAGTTTAGCAGCTTCTGACACACGTTGTCCAATACGCGTTACAGAACGAATTTCACCACTTAAGCCAACCTCACCAGCCATACACACACCTTGTTCTATAGGCGTATCGACATTGCTTGAGAGCACTGAGGCGATAACCGAAAGGTCGATAGCTGGATCGGTAACACGCAAACCACCCGCAATGTTCAAAAACACATCTTTGGCTCCAAGTTTAAAGCCCACACGTTTTTCGAGAACTGCAAGCAACATGTTCAGTCTACGCAAATCGAACCCCGTGGCAGAACGCTGTGGTGTTCCATAAACAGCCGACGACACTAAAGCTTGTGTTTCGATAAGGAAAGGTCGCACACCTTCGATGGTTGCTGCCACCGCTGTTCCACTGAGTTCGCCCCCCGTTTGCGTTAATAACATCTCAGAAGGATTATCCACCATGCGCAAGCCATCGCTTCGCATTTCATAAATACCCAATTCAGAGGTTGAGCCAAAACGATTTTTGATGCTACGCAAAATGCGATACATGTAATGTAAATCACCTTCAAACTGCAAAACCGTATCAACAATGTGCTCCAATACCTTAGGTCCTGCAATAACTCCATCCTTTGTAATGTGTCCCACCAAAATCACAGGTACGCCACTCTCCTTAGCAAACTTCAAGAGCGAAGCTGCGCATTCACGAATCTGTGTTACCGAACCTGGCGAAGAGTCAATATTCTCAACCGAAATGGTTTGAATAGAGTCTACAATAAGCAAGTCGGGCTGTACATTGCGAATATGCGTAAAGATTTGTTCCAAACGAGTTTCGCACAACAGCATCACGTCGGCAGTGTGTTGTGGAATGCGGTCGGCACGCAACTTAATTTGTCGCTCACTCTCCTCACCACTCACATAAAGCACTTTCATGCCAGGCATACGCACCACAGTTTGCAACAAAAGGGTAGACTTGCCAATGCCTGGCTCACCACCAATAAGGGTAATAGACCCTGGCACAATACCACCTCCTAACACACGGTTAAGTTCACCATCGGCAGTAAGAATGCGCGGTTCTTCCTTAGCCTCAACTTGCGAAAGAGCTATAGGCTGAGGATTGCTACGATCTATTCCTGTAAGTGCCTGACGCGCACGACGCTCCGTGTTAACTGCACCAGGAGTTTCGGGGCGTATCACCATCTCTTTCATGGTGTTCCATGCTCCGCACGAGGGACATTTTCCCACCCACTTGGGCGAGTCCATGCCACATTCTGAACAAACGTATACTGTTTTTGATTTCGCCACTTGTTGTTTTTTTCTATTAAAAAATTAAAGTGCACACATATCCAGGGAGAAAATTACATTTCCTCAAGGGCACGCTTCATGGCAAGGAGTTGTTCCTTAACCTTGCGCAAGCGTTGCACAGCTTCAAGAGGTTGCGCCACACCACTTCTGTTTTGTTTCAACACATCGCGGGCAGCCGCCAGTTTAAGTCCACGAACCTTTACAAGGTCGTAAACGATGCGAATTTTCTCAATATCCTCTTTGGTGTAACGTCGCACACCACGTGAGCCTTTTTTAGGCTTTATTTGGGTGGGAAACTCTTTCTCCCAATAACGCAAAAGGGTTTCGCTAACGCCTAACTCTTGCGCCACTTCGCTGATGGTGTAAAACAGTTTATCGTCGTTTATAATACTACTACCTTCCATAGGTTTGTGCTTTTTATGGGTGGTTCTAATAATTCTGATAAGTTGATTTGTGCCCTATCGTGTGTGTATGGGGGTTAGT
>UQPD01000085.1 GCA_900542795.1 uncultured Prevotella sp.
CTTCAAACAAACCCCAATCCACTTTTCTACCGTATAAACTGCAAATAACTGATAGTCATTTGCTTCTAAAAACTCTGGCTGTATTTTGGATTATAAAGCCCCCATTCTTCTCCCTATTTTACAACTATCGAAAAATGACAAGTGACCAGTGACCGTCATTTTATATGATTATCAATAAGTTAGAGGTCACTCGGTCACTTATAATATTCTTAAAATCCATGTTAACAGAACTTTAATGCCTTGATTTTATTAAAACCTTGAGGATATTTATTACTTGGTTGTGTTACCTGATGTGCATACGCTCAATTAGTACCAAGTAGTCTTACTCAAGTAGCCATGATGCTTTGTTTCTTTAGGGTAGAAATGTTGTGTGTTATGCCCCCAAATCGTTTTAGTTAAAACGATTCAGCGACTTAACTAAAACGATTTTGTAGTGTTTTAGAGGGTGTTTTAGTTTTTCCCTTGCAGTATCTTAGACTATAATGGTTAACCTGAAATGAGCCTATAAAAAGCCTAACTCGCAGCTACAATTTACTTCGATGAAACAGTGTGTTTTATCTCTTAGAATATGCGCTAAAGTTTCGTTAACATGGATTTTAAGAAAATTATAAGTAACCAAGTGACCGCTAAATCATTGATAATCAGCAAAATTGGCGGTCACTAGTCACTTGTCACTTTTCGTATGATAAAAAAACGGCTATACGCATAGCCCAGTTGCACACCTACGGCAGAATTTAATGAATAATGTATGATGTAAAATGTGTAAGGCATGCTCCATTTACATTTTACATTATTCATTATTACCCATCTCTCATACCTGGCTACCTCATTTCACCCTATCTAATGGGTTGAGACTCGTGTGAAAAAACGACCTAAAAAAGCGAAGCATTCGTATAGAATACAGAATGCTTCGCTTTTAGAATGTAAGGGAGACGCATGGTCCCTTTTTATTTTATTTAGCTTCAACCTTAAGGTTGGTGATGGTGCTCTTAAACTGTCCAGCTTGGCGGAGCGGGAATACCAAGGTGCTTTGGTAGAAAATCTTATCAGTGGGTTGGTAAACGATGGGTTCGTAAGTGTAGGTACCCTTCACTTGATAGTGCGCACGGTCTTGGTCGCGCATAACATAGAGCATCTTGGGGGCTAATTCCTCTTTTACCTGTCCATCCACAATGAGGCGTGTAAGTTTGTTGGTGCCTTCAATGGTGATGGTGTGCTTTTCGCCAACAGGGATGCGATAGTTAAAGAGATTGCGATAACCCTCGCGCTCAAATCCGAGTTTGCCTTGGTCGGGGTCGGCAAGGTAAACTACGGCAGTTGATGAACGGAAAAGTTCAGTGCCTTTTGCCTCTTGCTTGCCATCGATGGTGAAGCTCACAGCATAGTTATAGCCAATTTCCTCGACATCGAGTTTCTGACCTGCTGCAATGGTTTTTTGTTCGAATACAACAGAACCAGGCTTGCCCAAGCGGCCTAATTCGTTAACACCAGGAGCTTCGCTCAATGCTGCACGCTTGCTGTCGAATGTAGCATAAGGTAAAGATGTCTTTTTGCCTGTCCAGCACTTTACAGCGAGGGTTTGCAAGGCAGGGTACACGCGATGGTGAACATCCTTGGTTGAAATGCCGTTGCCAACGTGGTCGTTCCACACGGCAAACATGCCGCCTTCGATTTGCGGATCGTTCTCCTTGAATGTTTTGTTGCCAATTACGGCAGGAGTCCAATGCTCGTAGAGGTATTGGCAGTTTAGGTAGTCGTAGTAGTAACCTGCAGCGGGCACAATGTAGGTAAGTCCATCGGGGATGCTAACAAGTTGGTAACCCTTGTTCTTCATATCCTCGGGGTCGGCATAGCCATTATACCAAATGTCCATCAACACATTCTTAACTTTTACGGGCGTTTCGCCTTTGGCATGAGTGAGAGCACCCCAGCACACAGCTTGTTTGCCAAAGCTTTCTACGTAGTTGATGTAGTGGTTGGTAAATTCACGGAATTTTTCAACCACATCTTTCTTGGCATTTGAGTATTCGTCAGTGCCAATGTGAACGCGCTTGCCACGGAACACGGGGTCTTTACCACCGAGATATTCCTTCCACAACGCATCCATAAACTTGTAAGTTTCGGGGTTGAAGAGGTCAAGGTGGTCCATGCCATATTCCTTGCTACCAAGTTCTTTTTTATATTGTGTAAAAGCTAAGGAATGAGCAGGAGCATCAATTTCGGGGATGATGTCTACACCATTTTTCTCTGCTAACTTTTGAAGGTCAATAAACTCTTTCTTGGTGTACGAACCATCTTTAGCTGTTAAGCCTGGGAAGGTTTCACTTTCAAGACGGAAGGCTGCTTGAGTTTTTTCCCAATCATTGCCAAAGTACTGACGGAAGCCGTTGTCGTTCAGGTGAACTTGCAGTGTGTTCATCTTGTAGTATGCCATGATTTTGGTGAGGTTACGTAAGTAGTTCATGGGGATGAACTTGCGTCCGCAGTCAATCATGAAGCCGCGCAATTTATATTCGGGCACGTCAACGGTTTTACCCTTGGGTAATGCATCTTTGTTTTGTTCGCTAACTTGCAAGAGTGTGCGTGTTGCCCAAAAAAGTCCGCGTTGTGTGGCAGCTGTGAGTTCAACACTCGAGCCAATGTTCATAACATAGCCTTCTTGTCCAAGACTTTTGTTGGTTTTGAGCGTGAGCACGATGTCGCCAGCTTTGGGGGTGCCTTTCGCAAGGCTAAGTTTGCGACCAAACATTTCTTGATAGTCTGAAATGAGTGCCTCTGCCGCAGCCATAGCTTTTGAACTCTTAACGATGATGCGTCCCGAAAGGGTTGTTTGTCCCTCGGCTCCAGTCCATGTCTTGAGTTCGGGAACCACGAATGGTTTGGGGTTAATGTCCGCCCAAATGCTTCCTGCTGAGAGGAGGCAGCATGCAGCCATGACAAGCCACTTTTTAGTGCTGAATAAATTGTTCATTGAAATGTGATTAGGTAAGATTATTTACTATTTTTTTTCTTCGTATAGCTTATTAAGGTGGTTAATTTATTATTTAAACATGCGCTATATCAGAATTTTTTTTGATTTTGTGCAAAGTTAGTGCAAGGCGAGCGCATAACAAAGAAAAAAACATGTTTTTTTCGTTGTTGTGCCGAGCCGCAGCCTAACTTGGCGGAGCAGAGTAGTGCAAGGCGAGCGCATAACAAAGAAAAAAACGCGTTTTTTTCGTTGTTGTGCCGAGCCGCAGCCTAACTTGGCGGAGCAGAGTAGTGTATGGTGAGCGCATGACAAAGTAAAAACGAAAGTTTTTTGACTTTCACTTTGTCATTCGCTTGTCTTGCCGTATCTTTGCGTTGCAATAAATTGTCGAATCAAAATCGTGCAAATGCTCCGCTTGTAATATAAATGAGGGGAGCATGATACACCTTTTAAATATACATTTTTAAATAACTATGGATAATCAACTCGTTGCTCAATGTGAGCAGGTAGCCAAGCAATGGCTGGACTCTGACTGCTATGACGCAGAAACCAAGAAGGCTGTTAAAGCCATGATTGAGTGCACAGATAAAACGGAACTCGTTGACTCGTTCTACAAAACACTTGAATTTGGTACTGGCGGTTTGCGCGGTATCATGGGTCCTGGCACTAACCGCATGAACATTTACACTGTGGGTGCTGCTACACAAGGTCTCTCTAACTACTTGAACCTTTGTTTTAAAGACCGCGACGAAATCAGCGTAGTTGTGGGTCATGACTGCCGTAACAACAGCCGCTTGTTTGCTGAAACAGCTGCGAACATCTTCTCTGCCAACGGCATTAAGGTTTACCTTTTCGAGGATATGCGTCCTACTCCCGAAATGTCGTTTGCCATCCGCCACTTGGGTTGCCAAAGTGGTATTATTTTGACAGCAAGCCACAATCCGAAGGAATATAACGGTTACAAGGCTTACTGGGATGATGGTGCACAGGTGCTTGCTCCGCACGACAACGGCATTATTGCTGAGGTTAACAAGGTGAAGGTTGAGGACATAAAGTTTGAGGGTAACCCCGCACTCATCCAAATTATTGGCAAGGAAATTGATAAGATTTACCTTGAAAAGGTTCACACTTTGAGCATTGACCCTGAGGTTATCAAGCGTCAGAAGGACTTGAAGATTGTTTACACACCATTGCACGGCACGGGTATGATGTTGATTCCCGATTCTTTGAAACTTTGGGGCTTTGAAAATGTACATTGTGTGCCCGAACAGATGGTGAAGGATGGTAACTTCCCCACAGTAAAGAGTCCGAACCCCGAAAATGGTGAAGCTCTCACCATGGCACTCGATTTGGCTAAGCGCATTGATGCTGACATTGTTATGGCATCTGACCCTGATGCCGACCGTGTGGGCATGGCTTGCAAAAACGACAAAGGCGAATGGGTGTTGGTTGATGGTAACCAAACTTGCATGATCTTCCTTTATTACATCATTATGAACCGCAAGGCTCAAGGTAAGATGCAGCCCAACGACTTTATTGTAAAGACTATCGTAACCACTGAGCTTATTAAAGCTATTGCCGACAAGAATAACATCAAGATGTTTGATGGCTACACAGGCTTTAAGTGGATTGCACGCTTTATCCGTATGAACGAGGGTAAATTGCAGTATATTGGTGGTGGCGAAGAAAGCTACGGTTTCTTGGCTGAGGATTTCTGCCGCGATAAGGATGCTGTTTCAGCTTGTTCATTACTTGCTGAGATTTGTGCTTGGGCGAAGGACCAAGGCAAGACTCTTTACGATGTGCTCATGGACATCTACCTTGAATATGGCTTGGCAGTGAACAAGACAATCAACGTTGTTAAGCCTGGTAAGACGGGTGCCGATGAAATTAAGGCAATGATGGAGAACTTCCGCACAAATCGTCCTACTGAAATTGCTGGTTCAAAGGTAATTTGCACAAAGGACTATGAAGCGTTGAAGGAGTATGATGCTGATGGCACTGAAAAGTCGCTCGACCTTAACGACTTCCCTGAAAAGAGCAATGTACTTCAGTGGTATACTGCTGACGGCACAAAGGTGAGTGTTCGTCCTTCGGGTACAGAGCCTAAAATTAAGTTCTATATTGAAGTAAAGGGTCACATGGATTGCCCCAAGTGCTATGTGGGTGCAGTGGCTGAAGCTAACGAGAAGATTGAAGCTGTGCAAAAGAGCCTCGGACTTTAATTAGTAGAATTTTGATCACCTACTAATAAATGGTATGGTAGCAAGCAACAAGCATAATTGGCTTATAGTCCTTATGGCATGTTGCTTGCTACTTTTTTATTTTTCTGAAAAAAGAAGAAGATATGAAAGCCTATTATTTTTTGTTCTGTCAAGATGAGCTGTTGCTTACTGCCGACAATTCAGTGCCTTTAACTAACGAGGTGCCTGTGCGTTTGGAAGCTTGGCAACAATTGCACCATTTGCCCGATTTAGAAGGATATGCATGTTACACGGCTAAATTGGATGCGCCCATTACGGATGCGGGTTGGAAAATGATGCCTTTGCGTGCTTCGTTCGATGTGTTGCCTACTCCTATATATAATAGGGCGGGTAAGGCTCGCGAAATCTTGTATTGGGATCAAAACACAAAATTTTGTGGTGTTTGTGGTGCGCCCATGAAGTTGCACACGGACATATCAAAGCGTTGCACCAACTGTGGCAAGGAGGTTTGGCCCGCCTTGGCTACAGCTATTATTGTGGCAGTGAGTCGTAATAACGATGAAGAGATTTTGTTAGTGCAAAGCAACAAGTTTAAGAAAGACTATTTGGGCTTGGTGGCTGGCTTTGTTGAGACGGGCGAGACGCTCGAGGAGTGCTTGCGTAGAGAGGTGTGGGAGGAAACGCACATCTATGTTAAAAACATTCGTTATTTTGCCTCGCAGCCTTGGCCTTATCCCAGCGGACTCATGGTGGGCTTTACTGCAGAATATGAGGATGGTGAATTACATTTACAACGTTCAGAATTGAATAAGGGGGGATGGTTCAGACGCGACAATATGCCTGCCATTCCTGGCGAAGTTAGTTTGGCACGTCATCTTATTGATTATTGGATGGGGAGAAAAAGTAAGTAATAATTATTACGAACTATTGAGGTATCAAATTGTTACATGCCTTTATTGATGTTTGTAATGCAAGGAACTTTGAAGACAAAAGAACCTTAGCTAACATGTCCGAGTATGTTAACTTAAATCGTCAAGTATGTTAACTTAAATGGCAAAGTAAGTCAACATACTTTTTTTTCGACACTTTAGACTGCTTTTAAAAGAAGTCAGTCCAATCAGTAAAATCAGTATTCAATATTCCCCTTTTTGAGTCTATCAATTAACACGTCCGAGTTAATCAATAGAAAAGGCAAAGTTAATCAATTAACTTGCCCGAGTTAATCAATTGACTTTTTTCGACACTTTAGGCAGTCTTTGGGGAGAAATCGATAAAAACCTTTTTATCCCTTCTTACCCGAAGAAAAAGGTATCAGTTCTATCAGCTAAATCCGTATTTAAACCATTATGGGGAATTTGCAGTTGCCAAATACAACAAATGGGGGTAAAGATTTAAGTATTACAAACTACTGGAACACCAATTTAATGAACTAAGCGTAAAAAAACATGCAGCAACGAGCTTGAAAAAACTCATTGCTGCATGTTTTAGGTTATTCCTGAAGATTAGATTTACAACAGGGTTAGAACTCACTTGTGAAGTGGAACTTGATGTGTTCAAAGTCTTGTTGCGCCATTTGTAACACATAACCTGAGTCGGCAAGGAATACATCGCGACCTTCGCGGTCCTTTGCCATGTATTGGTATTTGCGCTTTTTGAAATTTTCAAGTTCTGCCTCGTTGTCGCTTTCAATCCAACATGCCTTATAAAGGTGTACGGGTTCCCAACGGCATTTGGCATTATATTCGTTTTCGAGACGATACTGAATAACTTCGAATTGTAACTGACCTACGGTACCAATAATTTTGCGACCATTGAACTGGTTGACAAATAACTGCGCTACACCTTCGTCCATCAACTGCTCAATACCCTTGTTGAGCTGTTTGGTCTTCATGGGATCGGCATTTTCAATGTACTTAAACATTTCGGGCGAGAATGAGGGCAGTCCACGGAAGTGTAGTTGTTCGCCTTCGGTTAGTGTGTCGCCTATTTTAAAGATGCCATTGTCGGGCAAACCAACAATGTCGCCAGCCCAAGCCTCGTCGATTGTGCTTTTGCGCTGTGCCATGAATTGCGTGGGCGATGAAAAACGCACGGTTTTACCATTGCGCACGTGTAGATAGGGCTTGTTACGCTCAAAACGTCCTGAGCACACTTTGCAGAAGGCAATGCACGAACGATGGTTAGGGTCGATATTGGCTGTGATTTTAAAGATAAAGCCTGTAAACTTAGGCTCATCAGGACTCACTGTGCGCTCTTCTGCCAAGGTGGGGTGAGGGTAGGGAGCTATCTTTACAAAGCAGTCGAGCAACTCTTTTACACCAAAGTTGTTGAGTGCAGAACCAAAGAACACAGGAGCTACCTCGGCATCTAAGTAGCTTTGATGATCGAAGTCGGGGTATACGCCACTGACGAGTTCCAAGTCATCGCGTAAGCTCTTAGCGTCAGCTTCGCCTACATGCGCTTCAAGCTCGTTGCTGTCAATGTCCACAGCCACCTTTTCGGTCACTTTTTGCTTATCAGCAGCAAAAAGGTTGAGTTGTTGTTCGTAGATGTTATAAACGCCCTTAAAACGTGAGCCTTGGTTAATGGGCCATGAGAGTGGACGCACTTTGATTTGCAATTCTTGTTCAAGTTCATCGAGCAAATCGAAGGGGTCTTTACCTTCGCGGTCCATCTTATTGATAAAGATGATAACGGGTGTTTTGCGCATGCGGCAAACCGTCATCAACTTACGTGTTTGGGTTTCAACACCCTTAGCGCTATCTACCACAATAATGGCAGAGTCTACTGCTGTGAGCGTGCGGAAAGTGTCTTCGGCAAAGTCTTGGTGACCTGGGGTGTCGAGGATGTTAACCTTGTAGCCCTCATAGTCGAACTCCATGACTGAAGTAGTAACAGAAATACCGCGTTGTTTTTCGATTTCCATCCAGTCGGATGTGGCGGTTTTCTTAATCTTATTATTCTTTACGGCACCTGCCACCTGTATCTGACCACCAAAGAGCAAGAGTTTTTCGGTAAGTGTGGTTTTACCAGCATCAGGGTGTGATATGATGGCAAATGTGCGTCGACGTGAAATTTCAGGATTCATTTATGTTTGTTAGGGGTTAAGTCTTTTTGGGGGAATGGGGATTGAAAAAAGTCTATCAATGCAAGGCGGTTTTTTAAGCCACCCTACATTCTTTTACAATTCCTTTATACACTCTTTGAGCGCATCCTCCCACCATCGAATTTCAATGCCGAAGGTCTTTTTAATTTTGCTTTTGTCGAGCACTGAGAAGTGAGGACGTGCTGCAGGAACAGGGTAGTCTTCGGTGTGGATGGGGCTAACTTGGCAGTCGATGCCTTCAAGACGATGAATGGCACGTGTAAAGTCGTACCATGAACAAACACCCTCGTTAGTGAAGTGATAAACTCCTGGCACAATGCCTTTGTCAACAATGTGCATAATGGTGCGTGCTAAGTCGCGTGCATAAGTGGGCGAACCTACTTGGTCGAAGACTACGCCTAAGGCATCGCGCTCTTTGCCCAAACGAATCATGGTTTTTACAAAGTTGTTGCCAAAAGTAGAATAAAGCCACGCGGTGCGAATGACCATAGAACCAGCACATGAGCGGATAACATTTTCTTCGCCAGCCAACTTGGTGCGTCCGTACACGGTTTGCGGATTGGTAGCATCCTCTTCTTTATAAGGAGTGCAACCTTTGCCATCGAACACGTAGTCGGTTGACACTTGAATCATGGTGCCACCCACTGAGGCAACAGCTTCAGCCAAGTAACCTGGTGCCACATTGTTGAGCAAGTTGCAGAGTTCCTCATTCTCCTCAGCCTTGTCTACTGCAGTGAAGGCTGCACAGTTAATGACAATGCCAATGCTATGCTTTTCGATGAATGTGTAAACTGCCTTGCGGTCAGTAATGTCGAGTTCTTCTTTATCGGTGAAGTAGAAGGTGCATTCTTCTTCATATTTTGGGGCGAGCAACTGTATTTCGTTACCCAACTGACCTTTGCAGCCAGTTACAAGTATATGTTTCATTTTTATGTGTGTGTTGTATGCTGATGTTGTTTTTTAATGGCGCTTAAAACTCAATAGGCTCTTTTTTGTCCTTAAAGTAGTAGTCGGATAATTGTCCGAGCAAGGCAGAAACGTCTTTTACAGCTTTTTCGGTGGCTTCGGTGATAGGCTTCTTTTGCAAGCGCAGCAAAACGACTCCGTAGAGCAAGTCGAAGCAAGTTTGCAATTCGGGCTCTTGGGTTGGTTGGTTTGCTTGTGTGTGCTTGCTACGCAATTCCACTACATAGGGCAATACCTTATAATACATTTCACGATAATAAGGGAATTTGCTTGATGCTAAGAGCTGCTGATTGAGCTCGGTGAGTTCTTGCAAAATGTTGCAGCATATTTGCAAGTGTCCACTTTTCATTTTTCCCTCGCTACGCATCATTTCGCAAAGGTCGGCATACCATTTCTCGGTGGCTTGTCGCTTGTCTTCGTCTAATTGAAAACGCGTTACATATTCTTTTGCAATGCGTTCGGCATCACAACCATAAGCTCTTATTAGATCCTCAACCTGCCACATATAAAGTAGATATTCTGCACGATTGGTAACCTTAAGTTTGTCTGCAATAATCATATAATGCTAATAGAGTGAAATTTTAAACAATGTCATGGCTGCATAAATTATGGATGCTGCAAGCACTATGCTACCTATGGTGCGGTTAAGGCGTTGAATGCCTCTCACACCAAACGAACTGCGCATTCTGTCGATTACATAGGTTAATCCAATCCACCATAACATGGCACCTGCAACAATTGACAAATAACCAATGCATTGTCCAAACCAATTACCCGGAATGACAAAGGTGAACATGTTGAACAGGGCAATGAATAAGAAGATGATTAGGGGGTTAGACAAGGTGATAAGAAAGGCGGTTGTAAAATTATGAACCAAGGTACCTTTGCCTCCTGAGGATTTGCGTATGCTCTTTCGGGGATCTGTTCGGAACATGTAGATGCCAAAGATAAAGAGCATAACGCTGCCTAATAGCTTTAGCCAAAAGATGTTCTCTTCATTGTCAATAAAATCCATCACAAACGACATGCCCAAACCTGTCATTAGGGCATAAAAGATGTCGCTCAGTGAGGCTCCTGCTCCTGTAACAATGCCATAAGCACGACCTTTTTGCATGGTGCGCTGAATACACAATATGCCCACGGGGCCCATGGGTGCTGATGCGATGATACCAACCATCAATCCTTTTAATATGAGCAGGAGTGGACTGGCAAACTCTATGAATATATGGTTCATTACTATGCTTTTTCGTATAAATACAAATGCAAAATTACTGAAAACTGATTGAAGTGACAAGAAACATGCTCTTTTTATTTTAGAATGGGATGCTTTTATCAAGAACACAGCTAAGCAAATGTCGAGAAATACTACCAAGTAAATGGAAGCAAAAAGCAGTAGATTGGCAGATTGTGTAAGCGTGGGAAAGGACAAGCTGAAACTTTTAGGTCTTACAATCAACCCTCTATTTTCTTTATCCACTAAAAAATAACATTTCAACCAAAAATATATCATCTGCAAAAAGCAGTTTCCAAAAAATATTGTAATTTTGTCGGCGATAGTTACATTTTTACAATTTTGAAATAATATTACAACCTGTCTCTTATACACATCTCCGAGCCCACGAGACGCG
>UQPD01000086.1 GCA_900542795.1 uncultured Prevotella sp.
ACGAGATTACTACGCGTCTCGTGGGCTCGGAGATGTGTATAAGAGACAGGTCTTTTTGTCCGTGGATGCAGAGGATGGGGGTATCCCATTTGCTTGCATAAAGGTGTGGAGAGGTTGAGAAAACCTTTTGTACCTGTCCGTCGGCAGCCAACTTCCAAGGTGCAGAACCCATATCCCAGTTGGGGAACCACATCTCCTCGGTTTCAACATATTGTTGCTGGGTGTTGTAAATGCCATCATGGGCAATGAAAGCTTTAAAACGCTTGTCGTGGTTACCTGCCAACCAATATACGCTATAGCCACCAAAACTTGCACCTACGGCACCCAAATGCTCTTTGTCAACATAAGGTTCTTTGCAAATGTCGTCGATAGCACTTAAGTAGTCTTGCATGCAAAGTCCTGAGTAGTCGCCAGAAATTTCTTCAAGCCATTCCATACCGAAACCAGGAAGACCACGACGGTTAGGTGCAACAACAATGTAGTCGTTGGCTGCCATAATTTGCATATTCCAACGGAAACTCCAGAACTGACTAACAGGTGACTGTGGACCACCTTCGCAGAAAAGTAGGGTGGGGTATTTCTTGGCAGGATCGAAATGGGGTGGATAAATTATCCAGCAAAGTTCTTGCTTGCCATCAACGGTCTTAACCCAACGTTCTTCAACTTTGCCAAATGTCAAGTTGTCGTAAAAGTATTGATTTTCGTGTGTAAGCTGCTGGGCAGTTGCATTTTTCTTTAAGGGCAAAACAAAAACCTCGTCGGCAGCACTCATGCTTTGACGTTTGCAGTAGAGGCTTTTGCCATCGGGAGCAAGACCTAATAAAGAATAGTCTGCTACATCCTGAGTTAAAGCTTTGTGCTCACCTTTTAAGTTCGTTTGGTAAATGTTAGTTTTACCATGCCAAACGCCTGTAAAGAAAAGAGTTTTGCTATCGTTACCCCAGCAAAATTCGTTGACACCACTTTCAAATTTTTCAGTGACGTATGTCTTTTTGTTTGTTTTCAAGTCGAGCACACAGAGGCGAGTGCGGTCGCTTTCGTAACCATCGCGTTCCATGCTACTCCAAGCTACGTAGCGTCCATTGGGTGAGAATTGTGGATTTTGGTCGTAGCCCATGTTGCAATCTACTTTTGGATGGTTAACGGCTTGGTCTTTAAGCGAACGGTCTTCTTCTATGGCAGGGGCTACATAGTCGGCAGGTTTGCAGAGGTTGCGTGTTTTACCTGTTGCGAGATTGTATAGATAAATATCGCTGTCTGTGCTAATGGCATAGGCTTTACCCACTTTTTTGCGACAGGTGTAGGCAATGGTTTTAGCATCAGGACTCCAAGCAAGTTGTTCGATGCCCCCAAAAGGCATCATGGGACATTCGTAGGGTTCGCCTTCAAGCAAATCCTTGGTTTCGCCCACTTGTTTGCCATCAAAGTCTGCAATAAAGGGGTGGGGGGCAGAGGTTACATAAGTATCCCAATGTTTATACATTAAGTCGTTAATAACCATGCCTGTGGCCAAGGGTAAATCAGCATCATTCTTTTGAATGCTGTGGTTTTGGTCTACTTCCATCACCAGTATTACTTTCTTGCCATCAGGCGAGAAAAGGAAGTCTGCAATGTCGCTTTTTGTGTTTGAAATTTGCTGACGGTTTGTTCCGTCCACATTCATTTTCCAAAGTTGGCTGCTACCACTTTCTGCTGAAAGGAAAACAATCTCCTTGCCACCATTGATAAAAGTGGCCCCCATTTCGCTTTTAGAACTGGTAGTGAGTTGTTGACTTTTGCGTGTGGCAATGTCGAATGTGTAGAGCACAGAATGGCTCTTGTTTTGCTTAACACTGTAATACGTCACGGCATAAACAGCCTGTTTACCATTAGGCGAAATTTTAAATCCGCCTACACGTCCCATAGCCCAAAGAGCTTCGGGAGTCAAGCGGTCAGACTTCAGTGTAGGCTGTTGCTTGCCAATAAAGTCTTGCGCTTGTGCAGGGGTAACCGTAGCGGTAGCTGCTGCCAATGCTGTAGCTGTTAGCATGGTTGTAATGATGTTCATATTTTAAAATGTTATTTGCAAAATAAGAAAGAAGCTAAAGGCCAAAACCATAGTGAATGGGTATAGCTTTTAGCTTCTCAATTAGTAGTTTATGCTTGTGCCTTTTCAGCTTTTTCGTTGGAAGTGTAACTGAAAAAGACGCATGATGCATTAAGTAAGTAGTCTTATTACTGCTGTTGTTGACGGCGCTGCTGAATTTCTTGCTGGCGCTTCATCATTTCCTCTTGTTGTTTTTGCAGTGCTTCGAGGCGAGCAGCCAATCCGCTTGGTTTTTTGTTCGGATTGTTTTTGTTGGCTTGATAGTTCGCTTCGAGCTTGGCAAGGAGTTTCTTGTCATCTGTGGTTTTACGCAAGTACCACATTGTGAGCGCACTGAAGAGAAGCGAGATGAAGTAGTAATAGTTCAAACCAGCTGAGTATTTGTTGAACATGAAGAAGAAGAACAGCGGCATGAGCATCATCATCCATTGCATCATCTTCATTTGCTGAGCCTGTTCGCCCGACATAGTTTCGCGCTGCTGACGCATGGTCATGAAACTATAGAGCAAGTTAGTGGCACAGAACAAGAGGCAGAACAAGCTGAGGTGGTTGCCCAAGCCCCAAATGTTTACGTTCCACGAAATGAGAGAGTCGTAAGTTGAGAGGTCGTCAGCCCAAAGGAAACTTTGCTGACGGAGTTCGATAGCATTTGGCACGAAGTTGAACATCGCAATCCAAATAGGCATTTGGATGAGCATAGGCAAGCAACCTCCCATGGGGCTAACTCCATACTGCGAATAAAGTGTCATGGTTTCTTGCTGACGCTTCATGGCATCTTCTTGCTTAGGATATTTGGCTGCAATCTCATCTACTTTAGGCTTGAGCACACGCATTTTGGCACTGCTTAAATAGCTCTTACGTGTGGGCACATACACAATGGCACGGAGTAAGAGTGTGATGAGTAACAACACAATGCCCATGGGCAAACCAAGACGAGTAAAGAAGTCGAACACGTAGAGTGTGAAGAAACGGTTAATCCATTTCACGATAGGCCAACCCAAGTAAACTAAGCCTTGCAAGTCGTTGTCGTGTTCCGACACCTTGTAGTTGTCCATTTTTTGGAGCAAACGGTAGTTGTTAGGACCAAAATAGAATTGGAACTTTGATGGTTTAGCACCACTGGCATCAAAGTTGGCTGCCATGTTAGCTTCATAGTTTTTTAAGTAGCCACAGCCTTCCTCTAATTGCTCGCTCTTTACGTTTACATTCTTCATAGGTTCGGCTGCCAAAAGCACCGAACTGAAGTATTGGTTTTTAAAGGCAATCCAATCGACACTTTCAGTTACGCTTTCCTCCTTTGTTTCGTTTTCGGGCATTTTTTTAGTGTCGTCATCGTGTTTCTTGTAGGTAAGCGTAGAGTACATGTTTTCAAAGTAGAAACCCTTTTCTTGTTGAGCTACGCGATCGTGCCAATCTAATTGGATGCTCTGTGTGCTCGAGGGTAAATACTTTTGCAAGCCGTTAGCTTTCACTGTGAAGTTAACCAAGTAGTTATCGGGCAGGAGTTTGTAGTCAACATCAAGTGTTGCACCATCTGCTGCAGTAAGGCGCATGGTTACTGTGCTGTCGGTTGCATGAACGGGGGTAAAGAAGTAATTGTCGAAACTGAGTGTTCCCTCTTTGGTGTCGAGCTTAAAGTTTAAACCCGCATCTTTTGCGCTGTAAAGCAAGAGGGGATTCTCTTTCTTTGCCTCAAAATCTTTGTAGCTTTTGTACTCATTCAAGCGCACTTCGCTGATGGCACCGCCCTTTGTGTTTACCTTTACAGTCACTTTGTTGTTCTTCAGCACTACATCGTGTGCTTCGCCTTGTGTGGCAGCAAAGAAAATGTCTGTACTGTCAGTAGTGGCTTGTGTGGCAACAGCTTTAGTTGCGGCATCTTGCTGCTTATTGTCTGCTGCTTTCTGAGAGGTCTGTTCGGTCTGATTGCCTTGCAGGTTTTTCTCTTGATTTGTGTTGTACCAACTGAATCCAATTAGTACAGCTGCCATAAGCACCAGTCCAATAATCGTGTTTTTATCCATATTTGTTTTTAAGTTTGGAGTTTTGGGGTTATGAGGTTATAATGTTACGTATGGGTGGTTTAACCCTTATTTGTTGTGTTGGTTATATATGCACCTGAAAGGTAACATTATAACCTTTAACCTCAAAACCTAAAACTCTTTATTGTTAATTGCGGCTTTAATAAAGTCGAGGAACAATGGATGGGGTTTAAGCACTGTGCTTGAGTATTCGGGGTGGAATTGTGTACCCACGTACCATGTCAGTGTTGGAATTTCCACAATCTCAACCAAGTCGGTGTCGGGGTTGGTTCCTACACACTCCATGCCAGCTTCCTCGTATTGCGAACGGAAATCGTTATTAAATTCGTAGCGGTGGCGATGACGTTCGCGAATCACCTCCTTGCCATAAATTTCGCGTACACGGCTACCTTCGCGCAAGTTACATTCGTAACCTCCTAAACGCATTGTGCCACCCATGTTCGTAATGTTTTTTTGGTCCTCCATGAGGTCAATCACATTATGATCGGTTTTAACATCCATCTCGGCAGAGTTGGCATCAGCATAGCCTAATACATTGCGTCCGAACTCGATAACCATCATTTGCATACCCAAGCAGATACCAAAGGTGGGCTTGTTATTTTCGCGACAATATTGTGTGGCAATAATTTTGCCCTCAATGCCACGTTGACCAAAACCTGGACAGATAACATAGCCATCCATGCCTTTAAGCATTTCGGCTACATTCTCTTGTGTGATTTTCTCTGAGTTAATGAAGTGGCACTTTACCTTGCGATCATTATAGGTGCCAGCTTGCGATAATGCCTCAAGAATGCTCTTGTAGGCATCTTGCAAATCATATTTGCCCACCAATCCGATGTTGATAATCTCGGTTGCTTTGTGACGGCGGTCAAGAAATGAACGCCAAGGACCTAATCCCGGAGTTTCGCCAACAGGCATATCTAATTTGCGCAGAATGGTTGCATCCAATCCTTGCTCTTGCATGCGCAGTGGCACTTCGTAGATGGTAGGCATGTCGAGGCTTTGCACAACAGCCTCGGGTGAAACATTACAAAACGCAGCAATCTTACGGCGGAGTCCTGCTCCTAACTCATGTTCAGCGCGGAGCACTAAGATGTCGGGCTGAATACCTAAGCTCTGTAACTCTTTAACAGAGTGTTGTGTAGGTTTGGTCTTCAACTCACCTGCTGCTGCAAGATAGGGAACATAGGTGAGGTGAACGCAAACGGCATTTTTGCCTAAGTCCCATTTTAATTGACGAATGGCTTCAAGGAAGGGTTGTCCTTCGATATCGCCAACGGTTCCGCCAATTTCGGTAATTACAAAATCGTATTTCTTGGTTTTGCCCAAATAGAGCATGTCGCGCTTAATTTCATCCGTGATATGCGGAATAACCTGAATGGTCTTGCCAAGATAGTCGCCGCGACGTTCTTTGTCAATCACGCTCTGGTAAATGCGTCCAGTAGTGAAATTGTTGTAGCGAGTAGTGTGAATACCCGTGAAACGTTCGTAGTGTCCAAGGTCCAAGTCGGTTTCCTGTCCATCGTCTGTCACGTAACACTCACCATGTTCGTAGGGGTTGAGTGTACCTGGGTCAATATTGATGTAAGGATCAAACTTTTGAATCGTGATGCTGAAACCACGAGCCTGCAACAATTTGCCGATAGATGCGGCAATAATTCCTTTACCGAGTGAGGAAGCTACGCCTCCTGTCACGAAAATGTACTTAGTCTCTGACATTTTGTGTTGATTTTGAAAGTTTCGAATGTTTCAGCATGCAAAGTTAATGTTTTTCTGTTACCTTTGCAGCAAATTAAGTAAAAAATATGAACAAAGAGATTATCTTTCAATACTTTCAAGAGCTTACTGACGTTCAGCGTGAGCAGTTTGCGCAATTAGATGCGCTCTATCGTGAGTGGAATGCTAAAATCAATGTTATTTCGCGCAAGGACATTGACAATCTTTATCCGCATCACGTGCTCCATTCGTTGGGTATTGCTAAGGTTATTAACTTTCGTCCAGGAACAAAGATTATGGACATTGGCACCGGGGGTGGTTTTCCTGGTATTCCTTTGGCTATTCTTTTTCCAGAGTGTCAGTTTAAACTCATTGATAGCATTGGTAAAAAAATTAAGGTTGCTTCGGCTGTTGCGCAAGCTATTGGTTTGAAGAATGTGCAGATTGAGCATCGCAATGTAATGGAGGAGAAGGCGAAGTATGATTTCGTGGTGAGTCGAGCTGTGATGAATGCTTCAGACTTGGTTAAATTGGTGCGAAAAAATATTAGCCGTGAACAACGCAATGCTTTACCTAACGGATTGATTTGTTTGAAGGGTGGTGATGTTACTGAAGAAATGGCACCCTTTGCAAACTGCTCGGAAGTATGGAACTTGAGTCAATATTTTGCGGATGAGTTCTTTGAAACTAAAAAGGTTACTTACATTCAGCTATAGGGACTCCTTTTTAATTGAGTCATCTCTGCTTTTACATTTTTAAAATTTTAGTAAAACATGCAGATAAATAGATTTTGCGTAAATATGATTCAAGAGAACTGTTATTTGGTGTGGGACGAAACACGTCAAGCAGCTCTCATTGATTGTGGTGCCTATTATGATGAGGAGCGAAAGGCAATAAGCAGTGTTGTTGCCGAAAAGAATCTTACGCTAACACACCTCTTTAATACGCACGCTCATTTTGACCATTTGTTTGGTGCCTCCTATATATATAAGGAGTATGGCGTGAAAATTGAACTTTGTGCAGCTGAACAAGAGACTTATGCGCAAGCTGCAAAGTTTATGACAAACGATTTGCATCTTAATTTGTCGTTAGAACTTCCTCCTGTGGGACGTTGGTTTAACGATGGTGACAAACTTAGTTTTGGTAATACCACGTTCGAGGTGATAGCTACTCCTGGTCATACACCTGGTGGTGTGTGCTTTTATTGTAAGGAAGACAATGTGCTATTTACGGGGGATAGTCTCTTCCGTCAAGGCATCGGTCGGTGCGATTTTCCTGGAGGTAACGAAACGCAATTGGTGCATGCACTTAAAACTCGTATTTTGACACTTCCAGGTTGTGTGCAAGTGCTTCCTGGGCATGGTGATATATCAACGATTGCCGAGGAGAACCGTACGTTTATGTATTAAGATGCTGAGACTGGAAAATCTGATTAAAGTGTTCTTTTGCAGTCAAAGTTTACGAAAAAGCCTTAACATGGACTGAAAAAAGCGTTGGGTAAAATATTTTGTCTATAATATTTTTATAAACCATAAAAAAACTATACTTTTGCAGTAACGAATACTCATCAAACAAATCATTAAGTCTCATGAAAAAGACCATCTTGGTTACTGGTGGTACCGGTTTTATCGGTTCGCACACCACAGTAGAGTTGCAAAATGCAGGCTACGATGTTGTTATCGTAGATAATTTGTCTAACTCAAAGGCAGACGTTGTTGACGGTATCGAAAAGATTACTGGCATTCGTCCTGCTTTCGAAAAAGTAGACTGCTGCGATTTGGCAGCTTTGGAAGGCGTCTTCAAAAAATATCCCGCAATTACTGGTATTATCCACTTTGCAGCTTCAAAGGCTGTAGGCGAAAGCGTACAGTTGCCCTTGAAGTATTACGAAAACAATCTCCTTTCTCTTATCAACTTGCTTAAGCTCATGCCTAAGTATGATGTTAAGGGTATTATCTTCTCATCTTCGTGCACCGTTTATGGTCAGCCCGATCCTGAGAACTTGCCTGTTACTGAGCAAGCTCCTATTAAGAAGGCTGAAAGTCCTTATGGTAACACAAAGCAGATTAACGAGGAGATTATTCAGGATTACGTACACAGTGGTGCAAAAATTAGCGCTATCATCTTGCGCTACTTTAACCCCATCGGTTCGCATCCCTCTGGTATTATCGGTGAAATGCCTAACGGTGTTCCTGCCAATCTTATTCCTTACCTCACTCAAACAGCAATGGGTATCCGTCCCTGCTTGAAGGTGTTTGGTGATGACTATGATACTCCTGATGGTTCTTGTATCCGCGACTACATCTATGTGCTCGACCTTGCTAAGGCTCACGTAGCAGCAATGGCTCGTATTGTTGAGGATAAGAACACTGACCCCGTTGAAATCTACAACGTAGGTACTGGTAAAGGTGTGAGCGTTTTGGAACTTATCCATACATTCGAAAAGTGCACAGGTGTTAAGCTTAACTACGAAATCGCTCCCCGTCGCGAAGGTGATATCGAGAAGGTTTGGGGTAATGTAGATAAGGCTAACAAGGTGCTCGGCTGGAAGGCTGTTCACACTCTTGAGGAGGCTTTGACTTCTGCTTGGAATTGGCAGCAGAAGCTCCGTGAACGTGGTATCATGTAATTTAGCTAAGTAAAAAATCTTAAGGGTTAAGAGTTAAGTAACTGCGCACTAAGATACGCTGCTTGCTTAGCACTTAACCCTTATTTCTTAACCTTTATTCCTTTAAAAAATTGCAACCCTATTATTTATTAGAAGAAAAACTTCTGCGCAGAAATCTGACATTGATTAAAAGCATTGCTGATAGAGCTCAAGTGGAGTTTATCTTGGCATTTAAAGCCTATGCGCTTTGGAAAACTTTTCCAATTTTCCGCGAATACATTCGTCACACCACGGCTTCTTCGCCTTACGAAGCTCGTTTGGCTTATGAGGAATTTGGTACAAAGGCTCATACTTATTCGCCTGCCTACGAAGAAGATACTTTTGATACCTTGCTGAAGTGCTCAAGTCACATAACCTTTAATAGCTTGACGCAATTCGAAAGATTTAAAGATAGCGTGTTAGCTCAGGGTGAAAACCATCCCAGTATGGGGTTGCGCATCAATCCAGAGCATAGTGAAATTGAAACCGAACTCTACAATCCTTGTGCGCCTGGTTCGCGTTTTGGTGTGTTAGCATCACAACTGCCTGCGCAATTACCCGATGAAATCGAAGGTTTTCATTGTCATTGCCATTGCGAAAGCTCGGCAGAAGCATTGCAAAATACGTTAGGTTGGATTGAAAAGAAATTTGGTCCTTGGCTTAATCAATTGAAATGGTTAAACTTGGGTGGTGGACACCTTGTGACACGTAAGGATTATAATGTAGATTTGTTGATTCAAATTCTGCAAGATTTCAAGGCGAAGCATCCTAACTTGCAGTTGGTATTGGAACCTGGTTCTGCCTTTGCATGGCAAACGGGAAGTTTGGTTTCTCAAGTGGTTGATGTTGTTGAAAATAAAGGAATTAAGACGGCAATATTAAATGTAAGCTTTACATGTCATATGCCAGATTGCTTAGAAATGCCTTATCATCCAGCTGTAAGAGGTGCTGAAACTATTGAAGATGCTCGCGAAAGAGGTTGCGAAACGGATGCTTGTGTTTATCGTTTAGGTGGCAATAGTTGCTTGAGCGGAGACTATATGGGGTATTGGCGCTTTGAAAAACCTTTACAGGTTGGTGATATTGTAGTTTTTGAAGATATGATTCACTATACTACAGTGAAAACCAATATGTTTAATGGTATTCATCATCCTGATCTTCGCATTGAGAAAATGGATGGTAGTGTTGAAACTTTGCGAACTTACGTTTACGAGGATTATCGTGACCGTATGGATTGATAGATGTGTATGATAACAAATAATGTGTGGGTGCCGAGAGGTTTGCCTTGTGCTGAAGCATTTAAATTGCCCTGTTATGAGTTAACTGATTGGCAAAATTGTAAATGTCAGAGGCGTGTGTTGTTGCTCAATTTGATGCCTGAAAAGGAAAAGACGGAGTTGGACATAATTCGTACACTGACTGCAACGGGCGAATCGTGTCAAGTAATTCCTGTAAAGATAAAAGGACAGACGTATAAAACAACGCCTGTAGAACACATGAATGCTTTTTATCTTGATTTTGATGAGGTTGAGTGTGGATACTTTGAGCGTTTGATTATAACAGGTGCACCTCTTGAACAAATACCTTTTGAGGAAGTTCGCTATTGGCATCAACTACAAAATATTATGCATTGGGCTGATGAGCATGTGCGTAGTACACTTTATATTTGTTGGGGTGCGCAGGCTGGGCTTTATGAGCACTATGGCATAAAGAAATTTTCATTGCCTGAAAAAATGTTTGGCGTATTCCCTCAAAAGGTATTGCATGCAGACAATCCCCTGATGCAAAATCTTACTCCTACTTTCCTTATGCCAAATTCGCGTCATACAGAAGTGCGTTTAGCTGATGTGTTAGCAAAAGTAGAAGAAGGACTTTTTACACTTGCTGCAAGCGATGAGAGTGGAGTGGGAGTATTAGCAAGTACCGACTGTAAGCGCGTTTTTATAGTAGGTCATTTGGAATATAACGCATATACTCTTGACAATGAATATCATCGTGATCTTTCAAAACAACTTCCTATTAAGGCTCCTTTGCATTATTACGATGAAAACGGTGAAATTGTTTATTCATGGGAAAATGATGCCGTAACATTCTATCGCAATTGGATTGCTTCTTTGAGTAGGTAAAGATGGATAAACGGAAGAATATCATCGGAAATTAAACGAGCTAAATGAATTTGTTCGTTGAATTTCCGATGATAATATAAAATGGAAGACAATTTTTTTTAATTGACTAAAGATCTATGATATTCCGAGGCTTTTAAGTCTTTTTCATCCCTTAAAACTGCTTTTAATGCTATATTGCCTGTCTCTTATACACATCTGACGCTGCCGACGATCTTACGAGTGTAGATCTCGGTGGTCGCCGTATCATTAAA
>UQPD01000087.1 GCA_900542795.1 uncultured Prevotella sp.
TTTCTGCATTTTATTTCCATTTATAAATTTCTTTTGTAATTTTGCCCTCAGATCAACTAAATAAAATTTGTAAATAATGAATAAAATTCTACGTATTGTAGCCTTTGTTATAGGCTTATGTACTGCTGCAAGCAGTTTTGCCGACCACGAAATTACGTTAGGTTATTGTCCTAACGAATTTTCTGAAAATATTTCAGGTATTGAAAATCAACAACCGAGCGGTACATTAACTTTCCAAGCTGCCATACTCATTCCTGGTTCACGCCTCATGGCGCTCAAGGGCCAACACCTCACCAAAATGCGTTTTGCATGTACCGAGGGCGTTAGCAACATCTACGCATGGGCACGATACGATCTAAAATCTACCGTTATTAACAACCGCCCCACAAAGGTAGGAACTGCCAAAGCGGGTTGGAACGAAGTTACATTTGTCGAACCCATCGAAATCACAGGTAAAGACCTCTACGTAGGTTACAATGGTAAAGTGCCTGCTGGCGGTGCCATTTATTGCGACGGCATTAGCAACCCCAATGGTAACTTCTTCTACGACGGAAGCGCTTGGGCAAATTTCACCAACTATGGTTACGAACCTCTTTGCATTCAGGTTGTTGCCGAAATCAGTGATGACCTTCCCCTCAACGACCTTGCTGTTGAAAAATGTACCTTTGGTGCTCCTTATACACGCGTAGGCGATGATCTTAGTGCTACCATCACTATTAACAACTATGGCGAGAAGGAAACAAATATTCCTGCCATGCACTACAGTGTGGGCGATGGCAAAGTTCACGACATTAGCGTAGAAGGTCAGATTTTCCCCGAAGAGGTGCAGGCACTTGACATTACCATCAACACTGCCGATATGCCCGAAGGTAAGGTTCCCTTGAAAATATGGATGGACGCTGACAACGAATACAAGGATAACGACACTCTCAACACCGTTATCTACACCTATAATGATGCTTACAAGCGCAAAACACTCATTGAACATTTCACCACACTTAAGTGCTCTAACTGTCCTCTGGGTCACGATGTGCTGAACGCTTTGGTTAGCGGACGCAAAGACTATGTTTGGGTAGCTCACCACATTGGTTACCAAACCGACGAACTCACACAGCAAACTTCATACAGTTTGCAAAAGTTTGGCATACAAGCTGCTCCGATGGGCATGTTCGACCGTCGCATGTTAAACAACAATGACTATGCTGACCAACCTGCTTTCAGTTTACTCAAGGGTAATGGTTCTTCAGTTGTTTATCCGCACCTCAAACTCTTGCAAGGTCCTTTCGATGTTGCTACATCAACACCCGCCTTTGTTTCGGTAAACATTGAAAATCACTACGACCCTGCCACACGTCAACTCACCACAACCATTAGTGGCGAACGCAACAAGATTTTCACTACCTTCTATAATCAGTCGTGCCTTACTGTTGAACTGATTGAAGACAAGGTGAACACAAAGGCTGCTCAACTCTACAGTGGCGAGAAGATTCACAACCATGTTTATCGCGATGCCATTACACGCATCACAGGCGATAGCATCAATTGGACTGACGACACTTACTCTGAAACTTACACCTACACCATTCCCGAAACATGGAATGCTGACAACGTAAGTGTTGTGGCATTTGTGAACCGTCCGACCGATGATGTTACGAATGCTGAAGTGCTCAACGCCGAATCGCTCAACATCAATCACGTAACCGGCATCCAAAGCGCAACTACTGCTGGCGCACAAGTGCTGAGTCGCACCCTCTTCAACTTGCAAGGTCAACGCATCGACCGCGCTCCTCTTAATGGTGCATACATCGAACGTGTTGAAACCACACAGGGTGTGCAAACCATTAAGCACGTTAAGTAAGACCAACTATCCCCCCAAAAACACGATTGGGGAGAAGATATACACATTATATATATAAGCGATGCCTTGAAAGGACAGAAAGCTTTGCCCTTTCAAGGTATCCCCAATAACCCAACAGATACAAACCCTAAAAAAATTATCCATATGAAGAAAACTTTACTCACCGCAGCAATGGCAGTGCTCGGAATGGGTGCAGCCTCTGCACAAGTTTGCGACAACTTCGTTGGAAACCTCTTCAGCATCATGTCCGACAACGGCGTATATGTAGCCGAATCTGTAGACGGAGAAATCATCGTACGCAACCGCCTCACTAATCAAGAATATTACGTACATGCAAGCGAAGAAGACCCTGTACTCAGCGGAGCAGGCAATGGTCACGCATTGAGCAGCCAAGGCACACTTGTGGGCTACGATGGCTACAACGCATGCTATTGGGTAAAAGGCGGTCTTAAAGTGGTTCTGCCCAACACAGCAGATGCAGGCACCATTGATAGTGATGCTAGTGCCATCACCGATGACGGCAAATACATTGCTGGCTCATTAGCCACAAATGCAACAAGCGCCTACGATGGTTTGCAAAGTTTCCCCGTGCTTTGGACACGTCAGTCTGACGGTTCATATAGCGTAGAAAAACTTCCCTTCCCCGCAAAGGACTTCTCAGGACGCGACCCACAACACGTAACTGTCAACGACATCTCTAACGATGGTAAAACGCTCGTGGGCATGATCGTAGACTACTCGGGCTTCTTTATCTATCCCATCGTTTACAAAAAAGGCGAAGACGGAACATGGAGCTACAAGGTAATTGGCGAAAACATCGTTTGGGATGGTGAATTGGCAAAACAAATTCTGCCCGAACCTACCATTCCTTCTGATATATGGTTCCCCCAACCCGAACAATATTACACCAAGGCCGACACCATTGCCTATAACAATGCAGCTGCAGAATATAGAGACAAACTCGATCAGGTTAATGCTGGTCTCATTCCTCGCGACTCTCTCCCCGTTTATCCCCAAAAATGGATGTACGTTAGCGAGAACAAAGCGAAGTGGCAAGCCGACTCTCTACTCTACGAACAGCAGTGCGAACAATACTATGTAGACTTCGATGCCTACCAAGAAAGTTTCTATGCATCAACAAAGGGTATCTCGTTCTTGCAGAACAACTTCTACCTCTCGCGCAATGGCAAATATCTCGGCACTACTATCAGCCGTGAACTCTCTAGCGAAGCTGACGATCCCGAAATGGGAGGCTTTGGAGGCGAAGTGGTATACAACCCTGTACTCATCGATCTCACACAAGATTCCCTCATCGCCAATGTTCGCGAAGATCTCACCAAACACAGCACTACTTGCGTAACCGACGATGGTACTCTCTTTGCTGCATCGCCCATGATGGACTATGTACGTAACACCTATGTTGTTAAGCCCAATGCCGAAGAACCTGTACTCAACTTCTACGACTACATCAATCAGCGCAGCGAAGCTGCCGGTCTTTTCCTCAAAACCAAATATTCTTTCGACGTTCCTACCGAAGCTGGTGGCGATGATGGTGATGATGGCGACTTCGGTGGCGGGGGTGATGGCGACTTCGGTGGCATCGATGGTGACGACGGCTTTGGCGTAGCAAGCACCAAGCAGGCTATTGATGCAGACCGTTACTTCACTTCCGACTACGTAATTGTTGCCGACAGCGTAATAACTGGTACTGTCTTTGCAAACAACAATGCCTCTATCTTCCTGAGCTTTATGCAAGAGGAATATTCTGACAGCATCAACCACGCTTCTGTAAACCGCTCTTACGTTATCGACCTCAACCCGGGTGCCACTTCAAGCGTTAAGAACGTACAGAATGACCAGAACGTAACAGCTCCTGTACTTCGTCGCGAATACTATAACGTAAATGGCCAGCGCATCAACGCAGCTCCCTTCAAGGGCGTATTCCTTGAAAAGCAAATCACTGCTAAGGGTGCCGTTACCGTTAAACGCGTTAAATAAAACCTCAAGAGTATGATTTTCTAAAAAATCGTTCTTTTATATAACTAATAACTATTAGGATATGCCAACCATTGGTTGGTGTATCCTTTTTTTATGGTATGAAGTTTCTTGGGGGGGGGTAGGCATAAATGTCCATGATTTTTCCATAATTCATCCATAGCTATTCCAACATTTACACTTCACGCGCCAGCCCAACCCCGAAAGGGGTTATTCATGGGAAATTCCCTACCCCATCGCGTAGCGCATACATCACGAAATATTTATGGCTCATTGATGGACATTTACGACTAAAAACACTAACGGTACGCGAAGCATGGATTTAATATTACTCAAATACGCGACTTCGCGAAGTTAGGCTGCACCTCAGCACAGCAAAATAAAAAAAATCCTTTTTTTATTTGGCAGTGCATTCGGTTTGCACTACTCTGCTTCGCCAAGTTAGGCTACGGTTCGGAAGAAAAAATGAAAATTTATTGATTTTCATTTTGTTCTTCTCTCGCCTTGCACTAACTTTGCACCCAGAAACTCAGAGGACAGATTTGGCTGCTTGCAACCTCTCAAAAACAATGCTAAAACTCAGCATCGTGAATTGTGGCTCTTAACGAACTGCAAAATAAGACGATGCATGCACACAAACATAGCCGAATCGACCGTCTCTGCCTGTTTCCGCCAATATGATGCGAAAGCAGGCTGTTTTGTTATCATAAACCCACTTTATACACACAAAAGAAAAAGATGGCTTACTTATTTACATCCGAATCGGTGTCTGAAGGACACCCCGACAAAGTATCTGACCAAATTTCAGATGCTGTGCTTGACCAGTTGTTGGCATACGACCCCAACTCGAAAGTAGCTTGCGAAACGCTCGTAACCACAGGACAGGTGGTTGTGGCAGGAGAAGTAAAATCTAACGCTTACGTTGACCTTCAAGACGTAGTGCGCAACACTATTGCACGTATCGGCTACACTAAGGCTGAATATAAATTTGAAGCTGAAAGCTGTGGCATCTTAAGCGCAATTCATGAACAAAGTGCTGACATTAACCGTGGTGTTGATCGTAAAAAGACCAGCGAAGCTGACGCTATGAACCAAGGCGCAGGCGACCAAGGCATGATGTTTGGCTACGCTAACAACGAAACTGACACTTACATGCCACTGCCCCTTTCATTGGCACACGACATTGTATATGTGTTGGCTGAAATCCGTCGCGAAGGTAAAGTAATGACTTATCTGCGTCCCGACTCTAAGAGTCAGGTAACTATTGAATATAGCGACGATAATGTTGCACAGCGCATCGACACCATCGTGGTAAGTACACAACACGATGAATTTATTTCGGCTGAAGAGGCAGGCTCACAAGAAGAGGCTGACCGCTTGATGCAAGAACGCATCCAAAAGGATGTAACAGAAATTCTTATTCCTCGCGTTATTGAGGAACGTGTAAACACACCCGAAATTAAAGAACTCTTCTACAAAGGCGAAATCAAATATTACGTTAACCCTACGGGTAAGTTCGTAATTGGTGGTCCGCACGGAGATACGGGTTTAACAGGTCGCAAGATTATTGTGGACACTTATGGTGGCAAGGGTGCGCATGGTGGTGGAGCATTCTCAGGAAAAGACCCCTCAAAGGTTGACCGCTCGGCTGCTTATGCTGCACGTTACATTGCTAAGAACATGGTTGCTGCGGGTGTTGCCGATGAAATGCTTGTGCAACTTAGCTATGCCATTGGTAAGGCTGAACCTATCTCTATCTACGTTGACACTTATGGTCGTAGCCATGTTGCAATGAGCGATGGTGAAATTGCTCGCAAAATTGGTGAAATGTTCGACCTTCGTCCAGCCGCTATTGAGCAAACGCTGAAATTGCGTCAACCCATCTATGAGGAAACTGCAAGCTATGGTCACATGGGTCGTACACCCCAGATTGTTGAAAAAACTTTCTGCAAAGGTAAGGCCGACGAAAAGACCGTTAAGGTTGAACTCTTTACTTGGGAAAAGTTAGACAAGGTTGAAGAAATTAAGAAGGTCTTTAAGCTTTAAGCTTTATAAAAAGAAGTTAGGAGAATGAATGTATTACTAAGACATCCATTCCTCTAACTTCTTGAAAATAACTTTTCCTCCACACAAAAATGAAAATTACTGTATACAGTGCATCGAGCGGGCAAGTGCCTGCGCAATATATAAAGGCGGCTCAAGAATTGGGTCGCCTTATTGCCAAAGGTGGGCACACCTTGGTAAATGGTGCAGGACGTACGGGACTCATGGGAGCATGTGCCGATGCTTGTTTGCAAGCAGGCGGTAAGGCTGTAGGCATCATTCCACAGTTTATGATTGACCAACATTGGCAACACGATGGGATGACCGAACTCATTGTAACCCCCGACATGCACCGCCGCAAAGAGTTAATGGCACAAGAGAGTGATGCTTGCATTGCCTTGCCTGGTGGCGTAGGTACACTCGAGGAATTACTCGAAATTATCACCTGGAAACAATTAGGACTTTATCTTAAACCCATTGTTGTGCTGAACACCGATGGATATTACGACCCTCTCTTTGCCCAACTGCAACGTGCTGTGGACGAAAGCTTTATGCGTAGCCAACATGCAGATATTTGGCAAATAGCTCATACACCTGCCGAAGCATTGCACTTGGCACAAACCACCCCGCTTTGGGATAAGTCGGTACGTAAATTTGCTGCCATGTAAAAAAAGCCATTTTAGTTGATGCTTGCCCTTGACAACAGAGCGTCTATAATTGGTTCAAAACAAAAAGAAGAAATATGAAAACATGCACTTACATAGCCATTAGCGACTCGCTAAACGCACACATTCAAGCTGTCGACCCTATTGAAGCTGAGGATCGAGGCATTAACAATGCACGTTTTCAACGTCGACACACCAACCACGTTCAAGCAGACACTTTACCACCTGCTCCTCATGAACTTAAACCACTGCCTGCCAATCTTCCCCTTACATCCAAACCCTTGATGGTGGGAGATGATTTTTGGGAAGACCCCTTGGCACATATTGAGAAATCGAGCTTTGTGCAAAGAGCCGACAGTGTGACAGGTGTAAGAGACACTACCTTAGCAGATGCCAAACTCTTTGGCTTTGCAGGCGACCCCACACCCTACCAATTTAGAAACGACAGCATGGTGACCATTGTGGTAATGGTGAGTTTCTTCTTAATGGCTTGGGTTATTTCGCGCTCACGCCATTATCTACACGAACAGATAAAGGATTTCTTTCACCATCGCAAACGCGAAAACCTCTTTGCACAACGCACACAGAATGAATTGCGTGGACAAGTATTCTTGGTATTCCAAACCTGCTTCTTGTTGGGTATTCTGTTCTTCGACTACACCCAAGAGTTCATGCAACAGGTATTCAACCAAGTGTCACCCTACAAGACCTTGGGCCTAAGTGTGGGCATTTGCTGCGCCTACTATCTGCTGAAAGTAGGTGTCTATGCCTTTATCAACAACATCTTCTTCGACCGCCGACAATGTACACAATGGATGGAAAGCTACATGCTCTGCGTGTTAGGCATGGGAGTAGCCTTACTACCCATTTCACTACTTGTGGTGTACTTTGACTTAAGCATGCAAAACACAGCAATCTGCTTTCTTTGTATACTTGCAATCGACAAAATGTTGCTGTTTTACAAGTGTTTTCGCATATTTTTTGGGTACAAGTTGGGTTGGGTGCATCTTTTTTTGTACTTTTGCACCCTTGAAATCGCACCGATATTTATTTTATTCCGTGCACTCGTTTATGCGAGCAATTTATTACTGACAATTAACTAACTAATATAGATGCACTGCCAACGGTCTTGCGAGGTCGTTAAAAAGCAGAACCATTAAGAATCATGATCAAGAAGATCCTTGTTTCGCAGCCTAAGCCTACTTCTGAGAAGTCTCCCTACTTCGACATCGAAAAGAAAGCCAATGTAGCGTTCACTTTCCACTCCTTCATCAAAGTTGAAGGTCTTAGCGCACGCGAATTCCGCCAACAGAAGATACAGATTCTCGACTACTCAGCAATCGTGTTTACATCACGCCATTCTGTCGACTTCTTCTTTACCCTTTGTAAGGAAATGCGCATAGCACTCCCCGAGGATATGAAGTACTTTGGACTCTCGGAAGCTGTTTCGCTCTATATTCAGAAATATGTGCAATATCGCAAGCGCAAAGTGTTCTTTGGCACTACAGGTCGTTGGCCTGAACTTGTGACTGTTATGGCAAAGCACAAAACCGAAAAATATCTTGTGCCCCTGTCGGATATTCACAATAATGACATTGAGCAGATGCTCGATGCTAAAAAGCTTAAGCACACAGAGTGCGTAATGTATCGCACCATGTCGAACGACTATCCCAAGGATAAAGTCTTCGACTTCGACATGGTTGTTCTCTTTACTCCTGCTGGCGTTAAGTCATTGCTCGAGAACTTCCCCGACTTTAAGCAGACTCAGGCACGCTTGGCATGCTTTGGTCCGGTAACTAAAGCAGCTATTGAGGAAGCTGGACTTACTTGCGACTGCTTTGCACCCACACCTCAAGCACGCTCTATGACTGCTGCCATTGAGATGTACTTAGAAGAAAACAACAAGTAAATTCCCTATCGCTGACTTTCATAATCACGACATATTTTTAGGCAAAGGTCAACTGCATTTCATGCCGTTGACTTTTGTTTTTTATATGGAATTTTGTTGGGCAAAATTCCTTTTTTTAGTAGCTTTGTACCATACAAAACAAATCAGCAATACATGTCACAACATCTCTATACCTTCAGAAAGCCTGAGCACATGTGTCTAAAGGCAGAAATCGAAGCCCTCTTTAGTGCAGGAAACACTTCGATGAGTGCTTTTCCCTTGCGCATCACTTACCGCAAACTGCCTTACACAGGACAAGGACCACAGGTAAAGGTATTGCTCAGTGTGTCGAAACGTCATTTTAAACATGCCGTAGACCGCAACCGCGCCAAACGTCAAATTCGTGAAGCTTATCGTTTGCAAAAACATATATTGACGGATGCCTTGCCCACAGACATGGCTTTACACATTGCCTTTATTTGGCTGTCAGACCATCCCGTCCCTTCATCACTTGTTAGCAGCCGAATGCAAGCCACCTTAAAGCGTATTCAAGAAAAGGTATGCCACACAGAGCATGTGGAACAAAGTGCTGAAGCCTCTTCTAACCCAACCCCAAACCCTACGGAGCAATGTTTATAACCCGTTTGCTCATCTTACCCATTCGGTTTTATCAGCGATTTATTTCGCCATTAACCCCTCCTGCTTGTCGCTTCACGCCCACCTGCTCACAATATGCCATTGAAGCCTTGCAAAAGCATGGTCCCATCAAGGGACTTTACTTAGCCATTCGTCGCATACTGCGCTGTCACCCTTGGGGCGGAAGTGGCTACGACCCTGTGCCTTAAACAAGAAAGGAGAAACAAGATATATTGCACACAGAATGTGCAATATTTACCAAAACTTCATCACATAATCATTGCACCGCATTGCTTTATTACCTAACTTTGCAAAACATTCAAAGAATAACACTATTCATAATCAATAATTAACTTAAACAATTCAGAGTATGAAGAAGATTTTACTTTCATTGTTTACATTCGTTGCTACATCAGTAGCAGCATTTGCAAGTGACAACCTCGTTGAAAATGGTGGCTTCGAAGAATGGGCCAATGGTGTAGCTGTGGCTTGGAAGTCTACAACTACAGCAAGCTCTGCAAAGGTTTCGCAGAGTACAGATGCTCACAACGGACAATATGCCATCTTAGTTAAGGCAGGCGGAAAATCTAACAAGCGCCTTGCAACTAAGGAGTATACCCTCGAAGCTGGAACTTACACCATCAGTGCTTTCTTTAAAGGTGGTGGTCAGTGCAAATTGGGCTACGTTCCTGTTGTTGATGGAGCCGCTGATAGCGATAACTACACCTATGAGAAAGACTATTACACGACTTCGGCTACAGAATGGACTGAGCACACATGGGAATTTACATTAGAGAAGACTACAACGGTTAACATCTTAGTATTAAATCCCAAGGATAATTCAAAAGTTACTTACACTTCAACCGACCTCTTAGTTGACGATGTAACTATTACTACGAAGGATGGTGGTGAAGGCGAAACTCCCGAACTCCCCGAAGCACCTGCGGCTAAGGGTGATGGCACATTAGCCAATCCTTACAACCCCACAGCAGCCTTGGAAGTTGCAGGTAAACTCGCAACTGACACTAAAGCTGAAAACGATGTTTACATCAAGGGCATTATCTCAAATGTCAAATTCACTTACAGCACTAATTTCGGTACAGCTCAGTTCTCTATCTCTGAAGATGGCAAGGCTCCTTACTCTCTTCTCTGCTATGGTGTTTACTACTTAGGCAACAAGGCATACGACAACGCTGAAGATACCAACATCAAGGTTGGTGACGAAGTTATCGTTTGCGGTAAGTTGATGAACTTCAAGGGTACCCTCGAAACTGCAAATAAGGAGTGCTACCTCTACTCTCTCAATGGTACCACTACTGGCATCCAGAACGCTATGGTTGCTGGCAACGCAAAGCAAACAATCTACACCATCGATGGTCGCAAGGTGAACAATGCTGTTAAGGGCGTTTACATCATCAATGGTAAGAAGGTGATTAAGTAAGCAATACACTCCTTTATAAGGAAGTGATAAACAAATTTAATAATCCCCATTTGCACATGGCAAGTGGGGATTTTTTTTGCACCACAAGAAACGACTTCTCTTCTTGAAACACATGTTTTAAGTAATGTTTAAAAAACTTCCGCAGAAAAAGGTAGTAATTTTTCATTAGAATCTTTTATGCGCCAGCCTCACCCTGTTAGGGGTGATATAAGGTAGCCAGGTATGAGAGTGAGAGGGAGCTTGTCTCCCC
>UQPD01000088.1 GCA_900542795.1 uncultured Prevotella sp.
TTGTTGCTCAGGTGTTTTTAAAATATTAGAAACTATAATGTTGCGGAATTAAGGTTAAAAAGATAATTAGGTGTTCGAATTTATTTGAACACCTAATTACTTTAATCTTTCAAGCACCCTATAGGAACCACGAAAACACCATCTTTTCTTCGATAGGCAAAATCACCTGTCCCCGTAAGAACCATCATGAAAGAAGGTGCGTTCATTTTATCCGTATTTATCTTTTCTGCAAGAATTCTCAAATTCTCGGCTCCTTCGTTGATGAGTTTGTCACCACCCAACTTAACTTCCACAAGCCCATATTTGCCATTACGAAGATGTACCACTGCATCACATTCTAAACCATTTTTGTCACGATAATGATACACCTCGCCATCCAAAGCATCAGCGAAGACCCTTAGATCTCTAACGCAAAGCGTTTCAAAAAATAATCCCATCGTATTGAGATCATTGATTAAATCATTAGGACCAAGTCCCAATACCGCTGTACCAATAGAAGGGTCTATAAAATAACGAGTATTAGCCGTACGGATTGCAGTTTTTGAGCGAAGATTTGGGTTCCAAGCCTCAGAATCCTCTATTACAAAAATCTTTCGTAACGCATCCAAATAACTTCCCGCAGTCTTTATGCTAATTTCGTTTTCATCATTTGTAGCCATATCTGCCACAATCGTTCCGATAGTAGCTTGTGAACCTTGATTACGAGCGTATGAGCGCAGTAAAAGTCTTGTGGTCGTTGCATTGCGGTTAACACCATCTACACGTGAAACATCTTTTTTGATTACCGCATCTACATAATCAAAAGCCTGTTCCAACGCTGCTTCATGTTGCAAAGCACAAGCAAAGGGCCAACCTCCGCGACAAATTAAGAAAGCAATATCTTCTATCTTTAATTTATTAACAGCTACTATTTTTTCGGGTGCCTCAAATAAGTGGGCTAAACTGACCTTTCCATTTGATTCTCCCGACTCATACAAACTCATGGGACGCATGGTTAACCAACTAAATCGCCCAGTTCCTGAATGATGAATGTCTTTTTCTTCAGCAGGAACAGCAGAACCAGTCAAAACAAACTGCCCTACATCATGTCGGTGGTCAACCTCAAATCTAATAGCATCCCATAATTTAGGGGCTAACTGCCATTCATCTATCAATCTTGGTGTATCACCAGCTAATAAAACAGAAGCATCTATTTCAGCCATCTGTAAATTAGTTTCTAACGAAGCTGGATTATCCATATACAAGATACTTTTTGCTTGCTGTTCTGCAGTAGTTGTCTTTCCGCACCATTTAGGACCTTCTATCAAAATAGCTCCCTTGCTCGCCAATTTTTTTGCAAGCATCCGATCTGCAATTCGATGTTTATACTCCATACTTAATTTATTTGATTTTCAGGCGCAAATATACTTCTTTTTTTTTACATTTCCTCAGTTGGCCGTATTTCGTTTCCTTAGTTGGCTGTATTTCGTTTCCTCAGTTGGCTACATTTCGTTTCCTTAGTTGGCTGCATTTCATTTCCTAAGTTGGCTGTATTTCGTTTCCTTAGTTGGCGACAAACAAGTACTTGCTACAAAAACTTGCCAATTCGCTTTGCCCTTCACGCTTCAAGGTGTAAATTTGCAGCAAATTATATCGAAACGCTTATGAAACTCTTACTTTTAGGCAGTGGTGGCCGCGAGCACGCACTGGCTTGGAAAATTGCGCAAAGCGCACAGGTAGAAAAACTTTTCATCGCACCAGGTAATGCAGGTACAGCAAATGTGGGCGAAAACGTAGCCCTTAAAGCTGACGACTTTGACGGTGTAGCAAACTTTGTGGTAGCTAATGGCATCGACATGGTTGTTGTTGGTCCTGAAGATCCATTGGTGAAAGGCATCTACGACTATTTTAAGCAACGCGCTGATGTTGCTCAGGTTCCCGTTATCGGTCCGTCGAAGGCTGGCGCAGTGCTTGAAGGTTCAAAAGACTTTGCCAAGAGCTTCATGAAACGTCACAACATCCCTACGGCTGCCTACAAAACTTTTGATGGCACACAAGTTGAAGAGGGTTGCCGTTTCCTCGAAACACTGCAGGCTCCCTATGTGCTTAAAGCTGATGGTTTGTGCGCAGGTAAAGGTGTGCTGATTGTACCTACACTTGAAGAGGCTAAAAAAGAATTGCGCGACATGTTGGGCGGTATGTTTGGTAACGCTTCAAGTCGTGTTGTGATTGAAGAATTTCTCTCGGGCATTGAATGCTCTGTATTTGTTATTACCGATGGTAAGCATTACCAAATTCTGCCCGAAGCTAAAGACTATAAACGTATTGGCGAAGGAGACACAGGCCTCAACACGGGTGGTATGGGTTCGGTTTCACCCGTTCCGTTTGCTGACAAAGCTTGGATGCAGAAGGTGGAAGACGAGATTATCCGTCCTACAGTTGAAGGTTTAGCTGCCGAGGGCATTGACTATAAAGGCTTTATCTTCTTTGGCTTGATTAACTGCGATGGTCAACCCAAGGTGATTGAATATAACTGCCGCATGGGTGACCCCGAAACCGAAACTGTGATGCTCCGCTTGAAGAGCGACATTGTTGACTTGTTTAAGGGTGTGGCAGAAGGAAACTTGGATGAACGCAAGGTGGAATTTGACGAACGTGCTGCAGTTTGCGTAATGTGCGTATCGGGTGGTTATCCACAGGCTTATGACAAAGGCTACGAAATCACAGGTGCCGACATTGAAGGCAGTGTAGTGTTCCATGCTGGTACTGCCCTTAAGGAGGGTAAACTGGTTACAGCGGGTGGACGTGTGATTGCAGTTAGCTCGTATGGCAAGGACAAAGCCGAAGCTTTGGCTAAGTCGATGGAAGGTGCTCGCCAAATTCAATATGAAAAGAAATACTTCCGCACCGATATTGGCAAGGATCTTTAAAAAGCATCTGCTTAACACCCCATAAAAAGTTTAGGAGTCTATGAGTTTTTGAAAATACGTTATCAAAACGCAGAACCAAGTTTCGCCCAAGAATTCACAGACTTCTAAACTTATCATGTTTTTAAAGTACGCTATTTTATTTTGCAAAGCAAACGTAATAACATCGTTACAAGCAGTTTTACACTGCCCATCACGGCACTAATTGCACTCGTTGTGTGGATGCTACCGGCAATGACCGATAGTATGCAATGGTTGGGGTTTGCCCTAACATGTGTGTCGGCATATCTCATTATGGAGCTTAACAACCGCAACGCTTTGTTGCGTGTGCGCTCACGACTCATGAGTGTGACCTTCTTGATACTTATGTTGGCACATCCCATGCTACATGCGTGGCATGTGGGACAACTCACAGTGGTGTGTCTATTGCTAAACTATTTTATGCTCTTTGCCTCTTACCAAAAGGTGCGACCCGAAGGCTACGTGTTTCATGCCTTTTTATTTATAGGTATAGGTAGCATGATATACCCTCCCCTATTGGCTTTGGTGCCCGTTATCTATTTTTGCATGATGTTTCAGTTGCGCAACTTTACTTGGCGCAGCTTCATGGCAGGCTTATTAGGATTGGCAACACCTTATTGGATTTATGCTGCTTGGAACATTTGGAACAACCAGTTAGACACAGCTTTCCTCTATCTTAACGATTGGCTACACCCTCATTGGCTCAGTGCTGACACATGGAATGTGCACCAATGGGTAAGCGTAAGCGTGATGATGTGTTTTGCCTTATTGGCTTTTATTCATTTGTTTCGTACAACATACGACGATAAAATTCGTACACGCATGCTGTCGTATGTCATGGCTTCGTTCGAAGTGGTATTAGCTGCGGGCGTATTTGTATTTCCACAACATTATGATGTGCAAATGCGCTTATTCATTGCCAATTCATCGCTAATTATTGCCCATTATTATGCCTTAGGTCGCGGTCGCTTCTTTGACCTTTGGTTCTACATTTCGTTTTGGATTATTGTGGCATTGGGCGTATACAACTTTTTCTTCTGATTTTAGGGGGAAATTACAAACTTCGTCAAACTGTCCTTACTTATGAGTGGGTGTTCATTCCGACTTTGATTTTATAAGATAATTTTGAATACCTACTTACCAACTAAACAACACATGGATGCTTTCATCTCTCTTTTAGCAGAACACGGTGGCATAGGCATGTTTTGTGCCGCTTTCTTAGCAGGAAGTTTTTTCCCTTTTAGCTCTGAGGCTGTGATGTTAGCGCTATTGGCTGCGGGTGCTAATCCCAATGAGATTTTATTGTGGGGAACTGCGGGCAACACATTAGGCTCGCTCTTTAACTATGGTGTAGGGTCATTAGGACGCGAAGAATGGATTGCACGTTGGACGAAAGTGTCACCCGAAAAACTTGAACGTGGTAAACGATGGGTGCGACACTATGGTGTATGGGCTGGGTTATTGGCTTGGTTACCTATCATTGGCAGTGTCATTACTGTGGCTATGGGCTTTCTGCGCGTCAAGATGTTCTATGCAATGGTTAACGTGGCTATTGGCAAGTTTGTGCGCTATTGGCTATTATTGCAGGCATATAATATAGTGTAGGTAAACACACTAAGAAGTCGTCTAAACTTTTATGAAGTTCAAGATTTACCTTTATTTTTGAAGCGATTTTGTATAAGATAGGCTGCACCTCAGCAAAAATCTCAAGCAAGCTTGGCTTCTTGCATTCGGTTTGCACTATCTTTGGGGCATTGAAGAGGGAGTGTAGCGAGCTACACGACCGATGAAAGGTCAAAAAGCGGTCAAAAAGAAAGGTAAAGATTGAATTTAGAAAAGATAAAAGTTTAAAACTAATCTTCGTCAGAAAAGTTTAGACGACTTCTAAGATGTGCATGCCTCGCTTTCCCTTCTCTCCCAACAAAAACTACTTATCTGACTTATGCACAAATTCTTTATACAACCTGTTATTGGATGGCTCTGTACCCTCTTTGTGCTGTGTGTTTGCATAGGCTGTAACCATCGTCAACAAGACGACCGTCCTGTGCTGACCGTAAGCATCGAACCTTTACGTTATGTGGTAGAGGCTGTGGCTGGCGACAAATATCGCGTAGCCGTGCTAATGCCACAAGGAGCAAGTCCTGAAACTTATGAACCTACGCCCCGACAAATGATGGAATTGGGTAAAAGCGAACTGCTTTTCAGAGTAGGTACGCTGGGATTTGAACAGACTCGCTTGCCCCAAATGGTGCAAACGGCTCCACATACCCGCATGATAGATTTGGCGCAAGGCATTACGCCAATTATTGACACCCATCACCATCATGCAGATGGTCCTGATAGTAGTATCGACCCTCATGTGTGGATGTCTACACAAAGTTTGTGTCGTATGGCAGAAAATACATGCCAGGCTCTGTGTCAAACAGACGCTGCAAACAAGGCATACTATCAACAACGTCTGAACCACTTTTTAAAACAAATGGACACGCTTGATGTGCAACTCCGACAAAACTTGCAACAGTTACCCTCGCGTGCCTTCCTTATTTATCATCCTGCATTGGGCTACATGGCACGCCAATATGGCTTAAAACAATTGGCTGTGGAACATGATGGCAAGGAACCTTCGGCTGCTTACATGCAACAACTCATCAATATGTGTCGCACTGAGGAGGTTGGCACCGTTTTCGTGTCGAAAGAACATAGTGGAAAGGCTGCACAACGCATTGCACAAGAAATTGGCGCACGCATTGTAAGCATTAACCCTCTTGACTATAACGTACCTGCACAAATGCTTAGCATTGCCCAACAAATGAAGGGAACAAAGAAGTAAAAGTACTGAATAGCTGGGCATTAGGGTGACTCTAATGAATGGCTAATAGTTCTAAAAAATCTGACTGAAAAGAATATGGCGGAGCAAGAAATTCTGAAAATCAACAATGTTTGTTTGAGCTATGGTGAGAGGCATGTGCTTTATCACATCAACCAAGTGCTACATGCCAACGATTTTGTGGTGCTCACTGGACCCAATGGTGGAGGAAAAACTACCTTGTTGCGCCTTGTAGCAGGACTACTTAAACCCACTTGTGGCAACATTGTGCGCAAACCTGGAGTTGTAATAGGCTATTTACCACAATACCGCCACATCGACCGACAATTTCCGATAACAGTGTCAGACATTGTATTATCGGGCATGGCATGCCGCAAGAAACTCTGGCAAAAGTTTACAAAAGCACACCGACAACGCGTGAAGGACACCTTACGCAGCTTTCATCTTGATGACTTGGCACAACGTCCCATTGCTGAGCTTAGTGGTGGACAATGGCAACGCACGCTTCTATCACGCGCCTTAGTGTCGGAACCAGAACTGCTTTTGCTTGATGAACCCGAAACGCATCTTGATGAGCAATCGCGCACAGAACTCTATCACATGTTGGAACAACAAAGTAAGAAACGCGCTATTGTGGTGGTGAGCCATGACGAGCAACTCTTTCCGCACATCCCCAACCGACGCATTTGGCACGTTGAGAATGGAGCCGTAATTGAAAGGAACGAGTGGTAAGTAGAAATAGCAAGTTCAGTGGAATAAAATGTGTGCAAAACACTTGATTTGCAAGAATAATACAAGATTCTCGCACATTTTAAAGAAAAATGTGCAGCAAATATCATCTTTTTGCCGTAAAAGTTTGCGAGTATTAGGAATAAGCATTACTTTTGCACACGAAAAAAAATAAAAAGTACACATATTCATTAAATTCAAAATAAGAAACTATGTCTGATATTGAAGCAAAAGTAAAGGCTATCATCGTTGACAAGCTCAGCGTTGACGAATCTGAAGTTAAGAACGAAGCAAGCTTCGCTAACGACCTTGGCGCCGACTCTCTCGACACCGTAGAACTCATCATGGAGTTTGAGAAGGAATTCGGTATCACTATTCCTGATGACAAGTCAGAGAAGATCTCTACCGTAGGTGACGCTATCGCTTACATCGAAGAGAACGTCAACAAGTAATCAAAGCTTGTCAAGCTTGACGATAACTCACACAACACATTTAACGTTTAACGCGTATCGCATCTGCGTCGCTTCCTGAAAAGGGTGTGAGGCAAGGATGCTGCACGTTAAACGTTAATTGTTTTTGTTGGACTTTCACGTCCTACAAGTTAACTTTTACTCCACACTCATTCATCATTTAAAGGTTGGTTTCAACCCGATTGTACTGCACGCTCAAACGTGTGCAAGGTATCTTCATGTCATAAAATGTGACGGGCAAAAAAAGACCCACATAAGTCTGTTAGTAGATTAGTAAGCAGCCTGAAACGACAGTGGATGGACAAGAGCATAGTATAATATACAGGATTGCCTCTCTAACTTGAACATTTGCATCTAATATATTATAATATGGCATCGCATCCCGCGCGTATTAATCTACTAAATGTTATGCCCATACACGGATAGACTTTCGAGGAAAACCATGTTACACACAGACTGCAAGCATTGCAGTGTACACGAGGACACCACACCTTTATAATAACAAAAACTTATTTTTATGGAACTCAAAAGAGTTGTTGTAACTGGCCTTGGTGCCCTTACTCCCGTTGGTAACACAGTGCCCGAAACTTGGGAAAACATCAAGAACGGTGTTAGCGGTGCTGGCCCTATCACTCACTTCGACGCTTCAAAGTTTAAAACTCAGTTTGCTTGCGAAGTTAAGAACTTTAAAGCTACCGACTTTATCGACCGTAAAGAGGCTCGTAAGATGGACCTCTACGAACAATATGCCCTTGTTGCCGCTATGGAGGCTATTAAGGACTGCGGTTGGGACCTCGAAACTATTGACAAAAACCGTATCGGTGTTGTGCTTGGTGTTGGTATCGGTGGTATTCACACTTTCGAAGAAGAAGCAGGCTACTATGCTATGAACAAGGAGAATGGTCCTAAGTTCAATCCCTTCTTCATCCCCAAAATGATTGCCGACATTGCATCAGGACAGATTTCTATCCAATATGGTTTCCATGGTCCTAACTATACCACGACTTCAGCTTGTGCCTCTTCAACCAACGCTTTGGCTGACGCATTTAACCTTATCCGTTTGGGCAAGGCTGACGCTATGGTTACAGGTGGTGCTGAAGCTGCTATCTGGCCTTGTGGTGTAGGTGGTTTCAATGCTATGCACGCTCTCTCAACTCGTAACGACGATCCTACTCATGCTTCACGTCCTTTCAGTAAGAGTCGCGATGGCTTTATCATGGGCGAAGGTGCTGGTATCCTTATTCTTGAGGAATTGGAACACGCTAAGGCACGTGGTGCTAAGATTTATTGCGAAGTTGCAGGTGTAGGTATGTCGGCTGATGCTCACCACATCACGGCTTCTCACCCTGAAGGTCTTGGTGCTAACCTCGTAATGAAGGCTGCCCTTGAAGATGCAGAAATGCAGCCCGAAGACATCGACTACATCAACGTACATGGTACTTCAACTCCCGTAGGCGATATCTCTGAGGTTAAGGCTATCACCCAACTCTTTGGCGATCACGCTTACGAACTCAACATCTCTTCAACTAAGAGTATGACAGGTCACCTTTTGGGTGCTGCTGGTGCGGTTGAAGCACTTATCTGCTGTCTCTCAGTGCAGAACGACATTGTGCCTCCTACCATCAACCACGAAGACGATGACCAGGACGAGAATATCGACTACAACCTCAACTTTACATTCAACAAGGCTCAAGAACGCCCCGTTCGTGCTGCTTTGAGCAACACCTTCGGCTTTGGCGGTCACAACGCTTGCTGCATCATGAAGAAGTACGAGGACTAATTTTCCCCTTACGGATGTGCAAATGTAAAGTGCTTTATGCGCAAATGTACTGATGTGCGAATGTGCAGATGAACACCTCTTATATATATAATAGGTATAATAGGTAGGCGTTCATCAGCACATTCGTGCATTGCGCATTCATACCCTAAGCTTTTTTAGAACATTATTTTTATAAAAAAGCCAAAGCATTTGCCATCATTGCAATTCAAAACTATGATACTCAACTTGTTTGACCGAATGAAACTCCCTTTCCGTAAAAATAAGGAGTTTCTTTCGGCCTTATACGACATTTTGGGCTTCTATCCGCACAACCTCGATATTTACCGCATTGCTTTTTCGCACAAATCGCTGAGTTATCACCGCGACAACGATGCAAAGGTTAGTGGTAAAGACCGTAAAGGCGGGGCAAAAGAGCGTCGTAAACCACGCACGGAAAATACATCGAAGCCCCTTAATAACGAACGATTGGAATATTTAGGTGACGCTGTACTCGAAAGCGTAGTAAGCGACATCTTGTTCCGTCACTTCCCCAACAAACGCGAAGGTTTTCTCACCTCAACCCGCTCAAAGATTGTTCAACGCGAAGCTTTGAACCATTTGGCAGCTGACATGGGACTCGAAAAACTCATCTTAGCAGCACAAGGCACGCGCATGGCACATACCAACATTGGCGGAAATGCTTTCGAGGCACTAATGGGAGCCATCTATTTGGACCGTGGCTACAAACATTGCCATTGGTTTATCTCAAACCGTGTGATAGGTAGATACGTTGACTTGGAAAATGTGGCACAGAAAGAGGTAAACTTCAAAAGCAAACTCTTGGAATGGAGCCAAAAGAACCGCATCAACATCTCGTTTAAAGATTCGGCTGACGACAACAAAGGCTTTAAAACCATCATTGTGATGGAAGGCATTACCTTGGCACGTGGCAATGGTCGCTCTAAAAAGGAAAGCCAGCAAGAGGCTTCGAAGGAAGCTCTCACCCGCATGCGTCGTGAACCCAAAACTTACGACAACATTTTCCGCGCAAAGGAAAAACGTACGGCAATGGAGGCTGAAGAATCGTTTGCTTTGCCCAAAATAGATGAGATTGAAAATTCAATCTCTAAGGGTAAAAAAACTAAGGCAGCTAAAAATGAAGCTGATGCGCCCGTGCTTGAAGACAAAAAGCAAGCTCCACAGTCGGCATCAGATGCAGCCTATGACACGGCTTACGATGAAACAGCAACCTTTGAAGTTATTGACACTCCCCCCGAAGAGCCTCAACTCTCTGCTGAGTATTATGAGGAAAAAGGTTTGCCAGCTCCTCCTGAAGAGGATGAATTACGTGCTGCTGACGAGAAACTTCGCAAAAAACGTGCACGTAACCGAGGTGCTAAAACCGTGGGCGATGCTGTGAAAGGTGTAAAGAAAGGGGTATCTACTCCTGAAGAGAAAGCTGAACGTCGCGAAGCAGAACGATTGGCTGAAGTTGAACGTCAACGTGCCAAGGCTGAGCGTAAACGCAAACAGATTGAAGCTCAACAAGCAGCTGATAAAACTGCTGCTAAAGCCCAAAAGACTGCCGAAACTTCTATCGAAGAGACTATAGTCGCGACAGAAGATATACCCGAAACAGGTGTGGAATTAGCAGAAGAAGTTGCTAAGCCCATTGTAGAAGAGGCTATTGTTACAGAAAAAGCCCCTGAGAGAGTTGTTGAAGAAACAATTGCTGTTGAGGAAGAGCCTGAGCAAATAATTGAAGAAACAATTGCTGTTGAAGAAGAACCTGAGCAAGTAATTGAAGAAACAATTGCTGTTGAAGAAGAGCCTGAGCAAGTAATTGAAGAAACAATTGCTGTTGAAGAAGAGCCTGAGCAAGTAATTGAAGAAACAATTGCT
>UQPD01000089.1 GCA_900542795.1 uncultured Prevotella sp.
AGATCGTCGGCAGCGTCAGATGTGTATAAGAGACAGGTAATTTAGATGGAAATATTTTTTTGAAGATTTTTTGAAGGAAAGATAGCTATTGGCATTTAAAATGCTAATTATGGCAGAATTATGTGCTTAACTTTCATTTTAGTAGACAGGCGACTCAAATCTACATTTCGCTTAATACCTTGTACACGTCCTGCATCTGTATATTGCCAAATATCATATTTTGCTCCTTTAATAATAGGAGGCGTTTTGCGATAAGCTGCAATAAAAAGATAATGCTTATTGAAACGAGGATATAAGTAAGAGTTATAGAAATTTTGATGTGTATAAATCATAGGAAGTTTGCCATAGTGCTTTTTTACAAGACGAACAAAAACCATAAGACTATCTTGCAGCTGTTCTTTACTGCGCCATCCTTTAAAATCTTCTACATCAACAACAGGAACCAAGTCTTGCCAAGTTTTATCAGCGTTTTTACGAAACCAAACAAACTGTTCAGTTGCAGACGAACGTGAAGTAAAAAAATGATATATCCCCACCTTAAACTTCTGCTTATGCGCTTCACTTGCATTTATAAGATAGTTTTTATCAACATGGTTTTTTCCCTCAGTTGCTTTCACGTAAACAAACTGAATGTTTTTATTGTTTTTCCGAAGCGTTTTCCAATCAATTTGTCCATTATGATGCGAAACATCAATTCCATCAAATCCCTTACTATAATTAGCAACAGCCGTTGTTTCTTTACTTTTGCATTGACACAACAAACACATGGATAGTATAAGCCATCCACCCATAAGTAGTATTCGAATGCAAGAATATGAATTTTTCATCATTAAATTAAAAAGATAGTGGGACAAGGCATATATAATATAGGACACCTATATATATAAGCCCTCCCCCACTCTATTATCTATCATTTAATAGTTAAAATCTTCACATCGTCTAAAGGACGGTCATTGCGGTCGGTCTTTTTGGCAAGTATTTTCTCCACCACTTCCAAACCTTCCTCCACACAGCCAAAGACGGTATACTGATTATCAAGGAACGGAGTTCCCCCTAAAGTTGTGTAAACCTCCACCTGTTCATCTGTGAACTGAGGTTTACCCATTTCTTTACAACGTTCACGCGTCTGCTTTTCAAGTTCATCTTGCAAAGCCATCAATGCCTCGCGATTACGACTACGTCGCAAATCCATTATTTCGCTACGATGCGCTGCGACCAAAGAGTTAACCCCCCCCTGTTCCTGCTGTATAGCCATTTGTTTTTCCATTTGTTTGAGTTCGCTTGATTTATAAACCTTTCCCCAAACAATATAGAATTGGCTTCCACTGCTTTCGCGTTCAGGATTTACCTCATCGGCAGTACGTGCAGCACACAAAGCACCTCGTTTATGAAATATTTCGGGATACTTAATTTCTGCAGGAATGGTATATCCAGGTCCACCCGTTCCGAGGACCTTTCCCTTAGGAGCCGATTTACTATCAGGATCGCCACATTGCACCATGAAATCCTTGATTACACGATGAAAGAGCGTATCATTATAAAATTCCTCATCCACCAACTTTTTAAAGTTATCTCGATGTAAAGGCGTTTCGTCATACAAGTTAATACGAATATCGCCCTCAGTAGTTTGTATAGTAAAAGTCATTTTATCGAAAAATTATCCACAACGACTTGCACCGCAGTGTTTACAGATTAAACATCCTTCTTGGTAAACCAAACTTTCATGTCCACAGTTCGGACACTTTTGTCCTTTAGCTTCGGTACCATCCACCACATATTTTTTCAAAGCACGGCTTACCCCCACCTTCCAAGTGTTAATATTTTCACTTTCAAGTTGCAAAGAGTTCACCAGTTTGATAACATTCTCAATCGGCATGCGATAGCGCAAAACCCCTGAGATAAGCTTGGCATAATTCCAATACTCCTTATTAAACTTCTCAGACAATCCCTCCACTGTCATCTTATATCCACGTTTGTTTTGGAATTGGAAGTCATATCGTTTTGTTCCATCAGGTAATAAAGTTTTAATAATACTACCCTTTGTCACCGTTTTAGGCAACACGATACCCTCTTCGTCATCCTGCAAACCCGTAAAGATTTCATAAGGTTGTCCATCGAGTAATCCCACGAAAGCCACCCATTTCTCTTTATTATTTTGGAAACGAACCACATCGCACTCCAAAACATCAGGACGTCTTTCCATTACAGCAGGAATTTTTAGAGACGCCATTTCTTCAGCAGCCTCTTTACTCTTTTTGTCCGTCTTTTGAGTGCTAACCAACACCCCCGAACGCGAGCCATCACGGTAGATTGTACAACCCTTACATCCACAGCGCCAAGCCTCCACATAAAGGCGATTCACCAAATTCTCATCAACAGAGTTTGGCAAATTAACCGTTACACTAATGCTATGGTCTACCCATTTCTGAATAGCCCCTTGCATGCGCACCTTCATTAGCCAATCCACATCGTTTGCTGTTGCCTTGTAATAAGGAGATTTTGCCACGAGTTCATCAATTTCGTCTTGCGTATAACGTTTCTCTGTGTCATACCCCTGTGTACGCATCCAAGTAATAAATTTAGGATGATAAACAATGTACTCCTCAAACGAGTCGCCCATTTCGTCCACAAAGTCAACATGAACATTCGTATCATTAGGATTTACCTTACGACGACGTTTATACACAGGCATAAACACAGGTTCAATACCCGATGTTGTTTGTGTCATCAAACTTGTTGTACCCGTAGGCGCAATGGTTAAACAAGCAATATTACGACGTCCATACTGCACCATATCGGCATATAACTCAGGGTTATTTTCTTTGATGCGAAGAATAAATGGATTATTCTTTTCACGTTCAGCATCAAACACAGGGAATGCGCCACGTTCTTTAGCCATTTGTACACTCGAAGCATAAGCCGAAAGAGCCAATGTACGTTGCACCTTCACAGCCATTTCAGTAGCCTCTTCTGTTCCATAGCGGAAACCCAAAGCAGCCAACATATCCCCCTCAGCTGTAATACCCACACCCGTGCGTCGTCCTTGTGCCGTTTTATATTTAATTTTCTCCCACAAGCGCAATTCGGTGTATTTCACCTCTTCGCTTTGTGGGTCTGACTTTATTTTTGCAATAATACCATCAATTTTCTCCTGCTCTAAGTCAATAATATCGTCCATAAAACGCTGTGCCAACGCAACATGTTTGGCAAAGAGGTCGAAGTTAAATGTAGCCTGCGGAGTAAATGGATTTTCAACATACGCATAAAGGTTAACCGCCAACAGTCGGCAACTATCGTAAGGGCAAAGAGGAATTTCACCACACGGATTAGTGCTCACTGTGCGGAAGCCCAAGTCTGCATAACAATCAGGAATACTTTCACGCAAGATTGTGTCCCAAAACAACACCCCAGGTTCGGCACTCTTCCAAGCATTGTGCACAATTTTCTGCCACAGAGCTGCCGCATCCGTGTCCTTTTGCATCATTGGACTATTACCTTCGATAGGAAATTGCTGATGATACATTCTACCCTCTGTGGCACAACGCATAAACTCATCATCGAGTTTCACACTAACATTAGCCCCCGTAATTTTACCCTCCGTCATCTTAGCATCAATAAACTCTTCGGCCTCAGGATGCTTCACAGATATGCTAAGCATCAAAGCCCCGCGTCGTCCATCCTGGGCAACCTCACGTGTAGAGTTGCTATAACGTTCCATAAACGGCACAATACCCGTTGAAGTCAAAGCAGAGTTTTTTACAGGTGAGCCTTTAGGACGAATGCCCGAAAGGTCATGTCCCACACCACCACGACGTTTCATCAGTTGCACCTGCTCCTCGTCGAGTTTCAAAATAGCACCATACGAGTCACTATCCCCATCAATGCCAATAACAAAGCAGTTCGAGAGCGAAGCAATTTGGTGTGTATTACCAATTCCCGTCATAGGCGAACCTGCAGGCACAAGATAGTGAAAATGGTCAAGCAATCCAAACACATCTTCTTCGCTCACAGGATTTGCATATTTGTTTTCAATACGAGCAATTTCGCGTGCGATGCGATGGTGCATATCACGCGGTGACAGCTCATAGATATTACCAAACGAATCCTTCATGGCATACTTATTTACCCAAACACGGGCAGCCAACTCATCGCCATTGAAATATTCGAGCGAGGCTTTGAAAGCCTCATCGTATGAATAAGTATTTTTCATTCAATAAGGATATTCTAAAAAATTAAATTTTCAAACTACTAATAGTGGCACCATCCAACGTACGCACAGCTAACACCCCATCAGCATAAGTAGCAAAGGTCGGTGGATTTCCTCCCTTTGGGAATGTAGGCGACCCCGTGTTCAATATCACCGGTGTCCCCATCTCAGCATCAGCAGGCTTAAGCGTTTGCAAATGCGTATGCCCATACACAAACACATCACATCCTGGTGCCTCAGGCATTTTCTTTTCGTTATACACATGTCCGTGTGTCACAAAAAAGCGCTTACCTTCATCCACTAGCATCAAATAAGTGCTTTGAATGGGAAAGTTTAACAGCATTTGGTCAACCTCCGAGTCACAATTACCTCGCACTGCCACAATATCAGCAGCACGTTGGTTCAATTTTTCAGCAATAGCTTGCGGATCAAGTCCCTTGCAAAGTCCATTTCGCGGACCATAGTTTAATATATCACCCACCAACACCAAAAGGTCATAGTGATGAGCATCATAGTAGGCCAAGACTGCCTCGAGTGCAGGCAGTGAGCCATGAATGTCAGACAAAAAGAGTATGCGCACTTTTCTTCTTTTTAAAAGATTTATTTTACCCAATAAACGGATTACCACATCACTCCCATCAAGGAGAGATTTTTCCGCGAGTTGCAAAGTTAAACTTTTATCTTGGATAATGATTATTTAGTTACAAGCATTTTCTCCTAAAAATTTAGAACAGAACGCCCCCATTGTTCACTACTTGTCACCTAAAAACCATGAGCCTAAACCAACTTTCTAACTTTTACCTAAATCTTTAGTTGCATTCTGCACATTCTTGGTAAATTTGCAGCAAACAATAAAAATTATCAAGCCATGATATTTAGAACCCCCGTTGAACTACCACCCCAGCAAATACAACTCACCCCGCAGTCACACACATTTTTTATAGGTTCGTGTTTTGCCGACCACATCGGTCAACTCATGACCAATTGTTTGCCCAATAAACAAGTCATAGTCAATCCGCATGGTCCACTCTACAACCCAATTAGCATTCGTCAGGTACTCGCATCCTACTTACCCTCGGGCATTGTAAAGCCATTTGATGAAGCAGGATTTTTTAAGACTCCCGAAGGTGAATGGCGCCATTGGGACTATTCCACAAAATTTACTGCTCCCACCCAAGAGGCTTTGGAACAAATGCTACGCAAAGATTGGCTGGATGTGCAAAAACATTTTGTTACTACACAAACACTCTTCATAACCTTCAGCACCGACCACGTGTACCGCCTCACACAGGGAGAATGCATTGGGCACTATGTGGCAAACTGTCACAAACAACCATCGCGCATGTTTGCCGAATGCACAGAACCCTTAGAGCAACTCACCACACTTTGGACAGACTTTATGCAACTCTTGCACAACGAATTGCCGCAAATGCAAGTAGTGTTTACACTAAGTCCTTATCGTTATGCCAAATATGGCATGCATGCCAATGCACTAAGCAAGGCACGACTCATGTTACTCATTGACACCCTGTGCCAACAATTTAGCTTTACACACTATTTTCCTGCTTACGAAATAGTTACTGACGAGTTGCGCGACTATCGTTTTTACGACACCGACATGTTACATCCTTCCGACCAAGCTGTAAACTACATCTGGGAACGCTTTACCGAATGGGCATTCACTGATAGCCTAACAAACTATGCACACGAACGAATTGCCCTATTACATGCCATGCAACATCGACCACTCAATGCGCAAAGCGATGCACACAAAGCCTTTCTAAATAAATTAGAACAAAAGAAAAAAGATTTTCTACGCAAGTGGGGAAATTGGGAATAACTTCTGTTGCTTAAGAACTTTCCTCTTTTAAAAGTTTCTATAGAAGTCGTCTAAACTTTTCTGACAAAGTTTAGACGACCTCATTCAACATACAACAAAAGCACAATCATTTTTTTATAAAACTTTGAAGCTTCATTATTTGTTTATAAAAAACGCATCCGCTAACTTTGCATATTATTATTACTGACGCATGGCTATTATAAGCAGTAAACGCTTCACTCAAAAATACTTTTATCAAGAATTTGAGATAAGCCACTCGCCACAGTTAAACTTGTGCTTTATAAACAACATGCACTATACCATCGACAACATTACCGCCCTTATAGGCGCACGCCGCTTTGGCAATGCCGAAGCGAGCATTGAATGGTTGCTCACCGACAGCCGTTCGTTAGCATTCCCCGAGACGACCCTTTTCTTCGCCCTTCGTACCAAGTTGGGCGACGGTCATCTTTACATCCACGACCTCTACCGCCGAGGCGTTCGCAACTTCGTAGTAGGTCAAGTTCCTGCCGAACACGAAACCACCTACCCCGATGCCAACTTTCTGCTCGTGGTAAGTCCGCTCAAAGCCCTACAACGCTTAGCAGAACGTCACCGCGAAGAATACAATGTGCCTGTTATTGGCGTAACAGGTTCAAATGGCAAAACAGTGGTAAAGGAATGGCTCTATCAGTTGCTCTCGCCCCTAATGCACGTCACACGTTCTCCCCGCTCATACAACTCGCAAGTGGGTGTACCACTTAGTGTGTGGTTACTTAACGAACACAGTCAAGTAGGCATCTTCGAGGCAGGCATTTCACAACCCGACGAGATGCAAGCACTCAAAGCCATTATCCAGCCCACCATTGGCATAATGACCAACATAGGTCCAGCTCACCAAGAGAATTTCTCAACCATTCAAGAAAAATGTCTTGAAAAAATCTCTTTGTTTAAAGACGCTGATGTCATTATCTATTGCGCTGACGACGAAATTATAAACGAGTGCATGTCCTCGTCTCCTTTCTCGGGCGATACCATTGCATGGTCGCGTCGCAACCACGATGCCTTGCTCTATGTTAGTTCTGTGCATAAAGAGGAAAATGCCACAACACGCATTGCCTATCGCTACTTAGGTCTTGACTATGAAATGTGCATTCCCTTCACCGATGAAGCTTCTATCGAAAACTGCATTCACTGCTTGGCAGCTTGCCTCTATCTGCGCATTTCGCCCAAGGTTATTGCACAAAACATGCTGCACCTTGAGCCTGTAGCAATGCGCTTGGAGGTTATTCAGGGAGTAAGAAGTTGTACCATAATTAACGATAGCTACAACTCCGACATCGCCTCGCTCGACATTGCGCTCGACTTTATGAACCGTCGTCCCGAACAAGGCAACAAGCCCAAAACACTTATACTCTCAGACATTCTGCAAACAGGTCTTAATCCACAAGAGCTATACAAGCAAGTTGCTGACATGGTTAACCATCGTGGCATTGACCGTTTAATTGGTGTAGGACCTGAAATATCATCAGCTCACTCCTTATTCAACATTAAGAAAACATTCTTTGCCAATAGCCAGGCACTCATTGAAAGCGGACTGCTCGACACCTTAAACCACGAAATGATACTCATCAAAGGTTCGCGTCAGTTTGGTTTTGAACAAATTACAGCAGCTCTATCATTGCGTGTTCACGAAACAACGCTCGATGTAAATTTAGAAGCCATTGCAGAGAACTTAAACTTCTATCGCTCGTTTATGAAGCCCGAAACCAAGATTACTTGCATGGTCAAGGCTTCGGCTTACGGAGCAGGTTCCATCGAGATAGCCAAAACGCTGCAAGATCGCGGTGTAGACTATTTAGCAGTGGCAGTGGCAGACGAAGGTGCTGAACTACGCCGTGCAGGAATCACCACAGGTATCATTGTGATGAACCCCGAAATGACGGTTTTCAACACACTCTTCCAATACGACTTAGAGCCCGAAGTTTATAGCTTCAAACTGCTTGATGCTCTCGTACATGCTGCACAAAAAGAGGGAATTCAAGCCTTCCCCGTTCACATCAAACTCGACACGGGTATGCATCGTTTAGGCTTTAATCCCGAAACGGATATTCCACAGGTTATCGACCGTCTCAAACGTCAATCAGCCATTGTGCCACGTTCGGTATTCTCACATTTCGTAGGTTCTGACTCGCCCGAATTCGATGCCTTCTCAGCACGTCAATTTGAGATGTTTGACCATGCCTCTAAACAACTTCAAGGTGCTTTCCCACACAAAATTTTACGTCACATTTGCAACAGTGCGGGCATTGAGCGTTTCCCCGAACGCCATCTCGACATGGTACGTTTAGGTTTAGGACTTTATGGCATCGATCCCATCGACAATCGTCGCTTGCACAATGTCACTTCACTACGCACCACCATTCTCGAAATTCGCAATGTACCCAAAGGCGACAGCATAGGCTATTCACGTCGTTCGTTTGTTGACCGCGATTCACGCATTGCCGCCATCCCCATTGGTTATGCTGATGGTTTAAACCGTCACTTAGGCAATCGTGCTTGCTACTGTTTGGTTAATGGACACAAGGCACCCTACATTGGCAACATTTGCATGGATGTTTGCATGATTGATGTCACCGACATTCCATGCGAAGAGGGCGACCAAGTAGAAATCTTTGGCGATAACTTGCCCGTAACGGTTCTCTCAGACGTACTCGACACCATCCCCTACGAAGTGCTTACCTCGGTTAGCACACGTGTAAAACGCATTTACTTTCAATAAATGACTTTGCGTCACATAAAGCATAACATGCGTTTACACACATTTATTACGTTATAATAACATCCCCCTACTTAACAAGTTCCCCTTTGAAAAAGTTAACTCGCTGCATGAGTCAACTTTTCCAAAGGGGAACTTGCTTATTTTGAGCACCTACTTATTTTCCTTCGCTATGAATTTACAACACAACGCGTGAAAAGCATTTTTACATCACATTCATAACAAAAACTCATAGCTTAACCCTCTTCCTCCACAACATTTTTCTTCTGAATCTTATACCCAATCATTGCCACTACTACACTCATCAGCGGACTAAGGATATTAAAGAAACAATAAGGCAAATAGGTTAAAGTAGCCACACCTAATACAGTGCTTTGCGTCATACCACAAGTGTTCCATGGCACTAACACTGAAGTAACAGTTACACTATCCTCGGTCGTTCGGCTCAACAAACAACGTTCATAACCTTGACGATCGTAAATGCGCTTAAACATATTATTGCTCAGCAAAATGCAAATGTACTGATCGGCTATAGCCAAATTAAGCATTAAGCCCGAACAAACCGTAGAAGCAACCATGCTGACACGTCCCCGAATCATGCGAACAAACAATCGGGTGAGACTGCGCACCATGCCTCCAGCTTCCATAGCTCCACCAAAACACATGGCACAAATAATAAGCCAAATGGTATTCATCATGCCTTGCATACCACGTGTGGCTACCAACGAGGTAAGCATGGGATTGGTTGTCTGCACCGAAGTTTCACCATAAATGCTTTGCATGGCACCTTTAAACAAGTTACCATCAACAATCTCCGCCAAAACTTGGGGTTGAAAAATCAAGGCGAACACTACAGCCAATAAGGTAGACAAACACAGCGTAACCACAGGCGGCAAGCGCTTGGCTATCATTACTCCTGTAAACAAAGGAACTATGAGCAACCAAGGAGTGATGGTGAAGCGCGATGAAAGAGCTGTTTTAAATTGGTTAATTTCGTGACTACTGGTACTAACCGTGCAAAATCCCGCTATTAAAAAGATAATAAGCGAAATAGCTAACGAAGGGACTGTGGTGATAAGCATGTAGCGTATGTGCTTAAATATTGAAACATTAAGAGTGCCTGAGGCTAACACCGTGGTGTCAGACAAAGGAGATATTTTATCACCAAAATAAGCTCCACTGATAATGGCACCAGCAATCCATCCTTCTTCAAAACCCTGTGCACGACCAATGCCCATAAGGGCTATGCCTATGGTAGCAATGGTTGTCCACGAACTACCAGTCATGATACTTACCATGGCACTAATAAGGCACGATGAAAAAAGGAATATCTCGGGATGTATAATTTGAACACCATAATAAATCAATGAAGGCACTACCCCACTCACCATCCAAGTTCCACTGAGCGAACCAATAAACAGCAAAATAAGTATAGCACTCGTCACACTCGATATGTTATGGGTAATAGCACGTTCAAAATCCTTAAATGGTATGTGCAAGAACAAGGTGCCTATAAGTACGCAACAAGCCGATACTGCAAGCAAGGTTACTTGACTGGCTCCTAACAATGAATCGCTGCCATAGGCTCTCACCGTGACTACTAACATCACAACCAAGAGTACCAATGGCAACATAGCAAGCAACGCCGAGGGCGTTTTCTTTGAATCCGTCATGTATAGTTATTGTGTTTTATGTTATATTTTAATGCAAAGTTATGTATTATTGAATATAATAGCAAAAT
>UQPD01000090.1 GCA_900542795.1 uncultured Prevotella sp.
ACCTGGCTACCATATATCACCCCGAATGGGGTGAGGCTGACGCATGAAATTTCCTAATAAAACGATTAAATCTCATGCAGAAAAAAATTGCGAATTTTGAACACCCTACCGAATGGGTTGAGACTGGCGTTTGAAAAATCTTGATGATTCTATCAAATACCATGCTTTAGCTTTGGCATCAAACTCTTTGCGTTCAACACTCTTCTCACTCCCATACTTCTCGTTTAGAACATCATCGAATCTGCGCAATGACGCTAATTTATTTTCATTAAGTTTCAACATAACTATCCTTCCATATATTTTATTGAGATACTCTCGGTTGTTCTCACTTCTGTTTTATATTGTTTAAAATCTTTCCCCAAAAAATTAGTTCCACTCAATCAATACGCCTTGTTTTGTTATGCCCCGTACGCTAATGTCGAGTGTACAGCCTTTGCGAGCGTTGGTAAAGAAAATGAGGTTGGCTTCGCCGTTGGCATTGGTTGTAACTTGAGGTGCCCAATGTAGGGTGCGACGCGTGTCATTGTCTGAGGGAAGGGCAAACTTGCGGTAGTTGGGAGCAAAGAACTTAGTGGGGCTGCTAAAACCTTGAATGTGGCGATATTCCACACCCTTGCGGTTGCGCATTCGGTAGGAATCGGGTTGCGAGTAGAGATATAACTCAAACAGACTTTCGCTCACTGTATATTCCTTGCCCGTAATGTTGTCGATGCTTTTGTTGTCGCGCGCCAAGGCTATAGACTTGTAGTACTCGCAGTCGCTCAACTGTCCTAAAGAGGCGGAGTTGTCAATATACACCTTCATTTCATGACCTTTGTAATTCACCGTGCTGAGTGCCACATCTTCCATTCCTTCCTTCTTTTGTTGCTCGTTAGCTTTGCTGTTGGCTGTATTGCTTTTGGCAGCAGATCCGCTGGGAGCATTGTTATTCACTTCGTTTGCTTCGGCATTGAGCCTCTCAATTAAACTGCTATTGTCCATTAAGTCGTAGCGGTCGAATGAGACTTTCTCGTCTAACAGACTTAGCAACTCGAATATACTGATTTTTGACCCACTACCTAAGTCCTTAAGGCGTTCGTATTCTTTTTGCACGTCATAATACTTCGTAGTCTTCCTCATTCCTGTACGTTCACCGCCTTTCCAAGTATAGCGGTTACCCGTGAAGCCTTTGTACTTTTGCTTAGCTTTTGTAACAACCTCGGCAGCTTTTGTAATGTTTATTACGTTTTTCTGCAAAGTGTCTTTCCACTCAAAGGTGCGTGGTGCTTCGGGATGAGCATTGAGCAAGATGCGCGTTTGGTTGTCAGACCCATCATAGAGGTTCAAAGTTAATTCGGGAGTAAAGAGAGGATGAGGCTTGGGCGAGAACCAGCGGTCGATGGTTAGTCGACTCCACTTCTTTTTATTTTTATCGCCCCCACGCATGGTAAACTGTGTGAGGTATTCGCCTTCATAGTTTACGTTCGACTCAAAAGCAAATTTGCCATCCTTGTCGGTAGTGGCTTGTCCCTCAATGCTGCCAGGCAGGATGTTTCCGTTTTCGTAGGCATAGGCACGCACATCCAAATTGATGTTTGAAAAGGGAGTTTGTTTTTCGTTGTCTTTGTAAATTGTTCCCCGCAGAATAAGTTTTTCCTCAATGGGCTGTTGCAAATTAAATTTTTCGGCCCCACACATCACGTTAAAAGTGTTGGCAGTCCAACCTTGTACGCGAAGCAGCAAGTCGAGCATGCGTCGGTGTGCAGCGTCGTTGCGTTCAAAGTAGAGGTCTGGGCGGTGGATGTAGCCACGCACTTCAGAGCCAAGTAGCATGTAGCCTTCAATTCCCCCATCGCGATTAGAGAGGATGTTGCCTGCTTCATCGCGTACGGCAACCGAGAGGGTGCAGTCTGCTAAGGGTTTGCCTGTAGCTGTTTGTGCTTTAATGGATAAAACAGCAGGTGAGTAAGCATCATATTCCAAAGCATTTTGTTTTACATCAATGTGTGCAAAACGGATGCTATCGGTATGCTCAAAGGGAACCCACACCATGCGTGTGGCTTGACTAATGCCCTCAGCATTGAAGAGTTCTATGCGATTGACACCACCACGCAAGGCGCGGCGTGCAATAAAGAGTTCTTCGGGCGCAGTGCCGAGGGTAAGTGTGTCGAAGTAACACACATTTTCGCGGTTGAACACTGCCAAGCCCAATAGTTGTCCTAAGGGTGTGTGCTTGCCGCTTGCCACTTGCACTACCAGTCCGTCAGCCTCAACATCTGTTAGCATGGCATATTGCCCTGTGGCATCGGGTAGGGGATAATGCTTTTTGCTTTCAACTGATTTTCCATCAGCAGTGGGTGCCGAAGCCAATGTTACATAGCCTTGGTTAAAATAGGGAGGCAACACAAAGTCGCCCATACCCTCGTGTTCGGCAAGAGCGGTGGTGCAAAGTTTGCCATTGCTATCATACACTTTTAGGGTGTCGTCCACAGGCAAACCGCGTCCGTCGGTCAGTTTAAAGGCTATGCGTTGTGCACACCCTTCAACGCGTGCTCCACCTTCGGGATAAAAGTCGAGCAAACGAGCACTTTGGCGTTTCATGTTATAGGGACGCGGACTACCTAATGTGCCTGCATTGTAACCATCGGGTTGGGGGATGGAGAGTTGGGTAATGTCGGTGTCGAGCGTTTTATCTTGTTTCTTTTGTGGATTTTTGCCTGTAAACACAGGTATCACGCGCGAAAAACAAGCATCTGTTCCCCAGTTTACCATCTCGCGTGTGTAGGCACGTACTTCGTGGTAGCCTGCGTGAACGGGTAGTGCCAACGATAAAGCACCTTGGGCAGTGCCAAGACTGTCGATGGGCAAGGTTTGGGTTACCACTTCTTGTCCATCGGCATTGAGCAGTTCCACATAGAGCACTTTGCTCAGTGTGGTTGACTTGAGTGAGGAGGCACGCACCACATAGGCTTTATACCAAATGGTGTCGCCTTCAAAATAGGCAGAGTTGTCAAGGTGTAGATACACTTTCTCGCGTGGAAAATTATAGTCGAAGCGAGCTGCCGCTTTGAATTTATTGAATAGTTGTTCGGCTGTAGGTTGTTGCGCCCAAAGGTTGTTGCATAGTAGCAGCGTACATATAATCAGTCCCCAAATTTTCATCGAACCTTTTAGCTTAGAGTAGTGTCGGGATTTTAGTTGGTAAATAGGTGTTCAAAAAAATAATTTTGAACACCTCCTTAAAATCTTAATATCTTTACAAGTGTTGTTTCAAAAAACGTTCCATGGCACGATAAAAGTCGAAGCGGTTTTCTTGGTTTTGGAAACCATGTCCTTCGTTGTCTTTTACCATATATTCCACTTCAACTCCACGTTGGCGCAAAGCTTCCACCATTTGGTCGCTCTCGGCTTTGTTAACGCGTGGGTCGTTCGCCCCTTGTGCTATAAATAAAGGCACGCTGATTTTGTCGGCATGAAGTGCGGGTGAGGTTTTCTCCAGTTGCTCTTTGTCGGTTTCGGGATTTCCTATTTGCTCGTGCATCATCTCGAGCATGGGACGCCAATAGGGAGGTATGGTATTCATAAAGGTGAACAAATTGCTCACTCCTACATAGTCAATGCCACAAGCATAGAGCGTTGGGGTGAGTGTTAAACCTGCTAAAACGGCATAACCACCATAGCTGCCTCCGTAAATGGCAATGCGCTTGGCATCGGCAATGCCTTGCTCAATAAGCCAATTTACACCATCCGTAATGTCGTCTTGCATTTTCAAACCCCATTGTTTGTAGCTCGACTCTAAGAACTTGCGTCCGTAGCCCGTAGAGCCACGGAAGTTCATCTGAAACACGGCATAACCGCGGTTGGCTAAGAATTGCACTTCAGACGAATAGCCCCAGCAGTCGCGGGCCCAAGGTCCACCGTGTGGATTTACCACAACGGGCAAGTTCTTAGCTTCCTCCAGTGTTAAGCCATTGGGTAGGGTGAGGTAAGCCTCAATGTGCAGTCCATCGCGTGTTTCGTAGCAAACGGGTAGCATGGCATTCATTTCCTCAGCCTTAATCCAAGGTGCTAAGTCGGCAATGTGGGTGGCTTGGTCGGTTTCAGCATCGTAGAGCCAATAGGCACCGCGTGTGCGATCGCTACCTACATACACCAAGTAGTAGCGCTCGGCTTTGTCTGAATCGGCAATGCCGTAGCGTTGGTCGGGGAAGTGTGCCTTGATGCGCGCACGTAGGGTTTCTTCGTCTTTGTCAAAAAAGTGGCGAACGGGGTCTTTGTGTCCTGTGCAGTACACGCTGAGCAGCTTTTTGCGTTTGCGCGAGTAAACGATGCTTGAAATGTCGTAGCGGTCGTTTTCGTAGAGAAGTTCGAGTTCCTCGCAGGTGGCAGGATTCATGCGCACCAATGCGTTTTTATCGCGATTTAAATTGGTTATAGCATACACCTCGCGGTTGTCGGGGGTAAAACCTATAAAGCAAACAGAGTCGCGGAAGTTTGTGGTAAGCACAGGACGAAATTCCTCGTCCTCGGTGTCGCGATAGAGAATTTGTGTGTTCACTCCATCCACAATAGCTGTTGCCACACGCAGACGTCCATCGTGGTCTGTCATCCAACTTTGAATGTTGCCTGGGTTTTCTGCCAATAAGGTTAGTTCGCCTGTTTCAATGTTTAAGCGGTAGGGGTCGAAAATCTCACGGATGCGACGGTTCATGCCAATGAGTATGTAGCCTTTTTGTTCTTCAAGTTCGTCGATAATACTGGTTCTTACCCCTTCGAAGGCAGTGTAAGCACGCTCGTCGCTACCATCGCGGCGTACGCCATAGAGTTGGTAGTTTTCATCGCCTGCTGTGTCTTTTATAAAAAGCAAGCGTTCGTTGTCAGCCCACATGTAACCAGCCACGCTGCGTTGGGTTTCGTGTGTGATGCGTGTGGCTTGCTCATCGGTATCGTTTACACGTCGCACAAAAATGTTGAGGCGTTCCTTGTAAGGTGCCATGTACGATATGTAGGTGCCATCGGGCGAAAGTTGGTAGCCCGTGCGTTCTGAAATGCGAAAGAAGTCTTCAAGAGGTAGTTGTCTGTTCATGTTATGGAATTTGTTTTGTATGCAAATTTAATTCTTTTGCCAAAAATACATTAACTTTGCCACAAAATATCAGACTTTATGCATACACTTATATTAGTAACTACGGAATTTGCTGCTGCAGCACACCTTATGATGAGTCTTGTGTTGTTCTATCTTTCGCGACGCAGTGTGCAATTTCTGTCGCAAGCTTGGATTATGCTGCTCATTTGCCTGATGTATTGTGCTGCACTATTTTTTGTGGCTACAAACGATGCTATTCCGCAGTTGGGCATTTTGCACCCCGTGCTCCTTATTTATTTGCTTGCTTGCTCTTATCTGCAAAGTATTTATCCCTTGGGACTTTGCATGCCTGGCTATTTGCAATGGGGGCGTATGTGGGGATATGCCGTTCCGGCTTTAGTGCTTATCTTTATTTATAGTATAGGTGCTGCGGCAGGCAGTAACTTGGCGAATGTTTACACGTTCAACGACATTGTGGACTTTTGGTTATCGGGCGATGTGGTGTTGCGCATTCTCTGCCTCTTGTTGTCGGGCTATTACATTGCCAACATCTTTCGTTTGCCACATCGCTTGGTGCGTAGCATGCAGTTGCCCAGCGACCTCATGGCGTATGGTGCTGCATTGGGCATTGTGAGTTTGTTCTTTGTGGTGATAACCGTTGAGTTCAACCTTGTGTTGCTAACCATTTACATTTTGCTCTTCACCTTGGTCAACATGTTCCTCTTTTTCCGCATATTGCGCCCAACGGTTGAGGCTATTTCTTATCCTGATTTCCGTCAGGTTGAGACACCGCCTACGCGCGAGGAAATTACGCAATCGGAGGTGGACGACTTTAACGAGGCAAATTTGCATCGTTTTGAAATGATGGAATATGTAATGCAGCACGATAGTCCTTATCTTGACTGCAACTTTAATCGCGAGCGTCTTTGTCGTTTAGCTGGGTTTAATAGGCACATGGCTTTGCAGAGTTTGCGTTCGCAGGGTTACAACGACATTCACGAGTACATCATGCGTTATCGTGTGGCTGAGTTTAAGCGCCGCATTGAATCGGGGGAGATAACCGATTTGAAGCAGGTGGTTGATGTTGGTTTCCGTACGCCCAAAACTGCTATAACTTGTTTTGAACGGTATGAAGGCAAGGAATTTCAAGCATTTTGGGAAGTACATCAAAAAAAGAAAACAGACGAAGAGAAGGAAGAGTAGTTCTTCCTAAAAAAAGCCATGAACGAACCGTGATTTTTCGATTTTGTGGCAAAAGCAAGCCAAGTATGAGAGAGAAATTCTTCTTCCCAAAATCTCATACCTGGCTTGCTTATTTCTAAAATGTGTTCTAATATCTCTGCATCACATAAGTGCGGTTAACCAGTGTTTTAACTTCTGCCCAAGTGAGCAGCACAGAAATCGTGCCTTCGCTAAAGGGACCTTTTTGATAAGGCTGATAGGTGAAGCTAATGCCGCGCGGGGTTAATGCCAAACGCGGATAGAACTTTCCGTTGTATTTTTCGTAAGTCCAAATCGGTGCGTCTTCATCGGGTTCATCTTCAAGATAAGCCTTTCTGCTATATCCAGCAGGAAGATGTACCATCTTTACACGCAACTTGTTACTAATAAGTTGGAATACACGGGGCAGAGAAGCTACTTTAAATACATCCTTCAAACCCAAAGGCTGCGTTTCGCCTTGACGGAAAGTCATGCTATATTCATAAGGCATTCCGTGCGGACCCCCAAAGCAAATCTCGTCCTCAACACTCCAAGTAAATAGCGTGTTGTTAGCTGTGTGACACAAAGGTTTTATTCTTGAATCTCTGCGATAACATACCGATCCTTCAGGGTCATATTCTTCCTCGTTCTCCTCTTGATAGGTTCGGAGCAAATTATTGTAGGAAGTTTCAAAAACTGATGCTAAGTCATTGCTACGAAGCTTTTGTGGGTTTACGTTCAAAATTGCACACATACGAGCTACTGCAGCCTTGGCATCGGCATTTGTTGCAGGTAATATAAAGTCGTAATCCATAATCACGCCTTTTTTATCAGTTTCATAAGTATAGTGCTTATAACCACTGGGTACAACCACTTTGGGTGCAGGGGTGTTTTGCACAAGGACTGTAGCATTGCTTACGGAACTGCTAAAAGCAGAGATTGACAAACCTACTGCTGCCAATAAAATAAAGAACCTTTTCATTGTCTTTGAATTTTAGTGTGATAAAGCGAAGGATGTTTAAAATACAACCTTTGTTTTGATTACTTATTTTTGCAAATATAGAGGTTATTTATAAGGGGTACCTCATTATTTCTGATGATTTTTATGTTTCAGTAAAATAAAAAGCGAAAGTTTGGTGTAAACACGAAGTCTTACCGCATTTTTTACTACCTTTGTCCTACTGATTACAGACAAATTATCCTCATTCAGCCATGATTACAGAAAAAGACAAGGCTTTGCTGTGCCAAAAGGGCATTAGCGAAGAAAAACTCAATGAACAGTTGGCATGCTTTGCTAAGGGATTTCCCTTCCTTAAGCTCTCAGCAGCTGCAAGCATCGAAAAGGGTATTCTCAGTCCTAACGATGAGGAAGTAAATAACTATCTCAACGCGTGGGAAACTTATACTGCCGACACAGCGCACACCATTGTGAAGTTTGTACCTGCATCGGGGGCTGCAAGTCGCATGTTCAAAAACATGTTTGCCTTTGCCGATGCTGACTATGATGTGCCTACCACCGATTTTGAGAAAAAATTCTTTGAGCGCATTCACGATGCTGCCTTCTATGCTGACCTCGATGCGGCTTGCCTACGTTTGCATGGCAAAGGCATCGACGCCTTGATGGCAGATGGCAAATATAAGGCTGTGGTTAATGCCATGCTCGGCAAAGAGGGTTTAAACTATGGTGCGTTGCCTAAAGGTTTGCTCAAGTTCCACCGTTACGAAAACGGATCGCGCACACCGCTCGAAGAACACTTGGTGGAGGGTGCGCTTTATGCGCGCGAAAAGGATGGTACGGTAAACGTACACTTCACCGTTTCGCCCGAACACCGTGCGCTCTTTGAGGCTTTGGTGGCAAAGGTTGTGCCTCAATACGAAGCACACTTTGGCGTGACTTATCACGTGAGCTTCTCAGAACAGAAACCCAGCACCGACACCGTTGCTGCGAATCCTGACAATACTCCCTTCCGAACCAAAGAGGGTGCACTGCTCTTCCGTCCGGGTGGACATGGGGCTCTTATTGAAAACCTCAACGACATTGATGCCGATGTGGTATTTATTAAGAATATTGACAACGTGGTGCCCGACCGCTTGAAGGAAGACACTGTGAAGTATAAAAAATTGCTTGCGGGTGTGCTCGTGACGTTGCAAGCCCAAGCCTTTGCTTACTTGCGCAAACTCGAAAGCGGTAAATACACAATGGACGAACTGCGCGAGATGTTGCAGTTTGTGCAGAAGAAGCTCTTTACTAAAAATCCTGAGACGAAGATGCTCGAGGATACGGAGTTGGCTATTTATTTGCAACAAAAGCTCAATCGTCCCATGCGCGTATGTGGTATGGTACGCAATGTGGGCGAACCTGGCGGTGGTCCGTTCTTGGCATATAATCCAGATGGTACCATCTCTTTGCAAATTTTAGAGAGTTCACAAATCGACATGGATGATCCCGAAAAGAAAGCTATGTTTGAGAAGGGAACTCACTTCAATCCTGTGGACTTGGTATGCGCCATCAAGAACTACAAGGGCGAAGCCTTTGATTTGCCCAAATATGTTGATCCGCAAACAGGTTTTATCTCGCACAAGAGCAAAGATGGTAAAGAACTTAAGGCTCTTGAATTGCCAGGTCTTTGGAATGGTGCCATGAGCAACTGGAACACGGTGTTTGTTGAGGTGCCTCTCAGCACATTCAATCCTGTAAAGACGGTAAACGACCTTTACAGAGAACAACACCAATAAGTAGGTGCCCTAACAAGTAGGTGTTTTTTAAAATGCCTATTAAAAAAATATGTAACACGCATACTTTCACCCCTGCCCTCCATCCCCATGAGGTGCAGGGGTGGAATATGCTATTCTATCTCCATACACATATATATATATAATGCCACAAACATTATTCACACTGTTCATGACCTTTTTGCAAGCTGGTGGACTTACCATTGGCGATGGATATGCTTGCATCACTCCCTTAAAAAAGGCTCTTGTAAATAAAAATGGTTGGATGACCGATGAGGAGTTCGCTCAACACTTAACCGTGGTGCAAGCTATGCCGGGTATATTCAATGTGAACATTGCCACCTACATGGGACGCCAAATCAAGGGGTGGCAAGGTAGTGCGGTGTGTTTGCTCGGCATGTTGTTGCCTCCATTGGCAATATTCTGTTTGTTTGCTACGTTCTACAACGACTTTTGCCAATTACCTGCCATTCGTGCTTTTTTGCGTGGGGTGCGTCCTGCCATTATTGCTTTGGTAGCACTGCCTTGCATTCAGCTTTGGCGTAGCTCGAACGTGTCACTCAGCACCGTGTGGATTCCTATTGGTGCTGCCATTGCCATTGGGTTGTTGGGTATATCGCCAAGTTACATTATTTTAGGACTGACGGTGCTCGCTGCTATTTATGCCCTGTTCGTTTATTCTAACAACGACTAAGTTTTTCAAAAATGAAGTCGTCTAAACTTTTATGAAGTTCAAATCTAATCTTCGTCAGAAAAGTTTAGACGACTTCAATATCGCCCCAATTCTTTTTCCATATATTCTGGTTCTATGTTGTTTCTCTTTTTTCTTCTCAGTTTTCTTCAAGTAGGTTTTTTGGGCATTGGTGGTAATGTCAGTGCACAGGCGTTGCTCGAGCACGAAGTAATTACACTTCACCATTGGCTCACTCCAGGTCAGATGGCAGACTTAATGGCATTTTGTAGGGTACTACCTGGTGGAACAGGAGTTAACACGGCAACACTTGCAAGTGCGCTTGCTGCTTCGTCGCAATTTGGTTTTTGGGGAACACTCTCAGCCAGTGTTGTGTCGCTAATAGGTTTGGCAATACCTTCTACCATTTGGACAGCCTTTTACACAACCTTGCAACAGAAGGAAGAGTATAAGCGTTTTTTTGACTGTGCCATGGTCGTGCTCCGTCCTTTAGTTCCAGGTTTAATTGCCGCCGCAGCCATCTTGCTTATTCGTACCGATACCTTTGGTTCGCCTTCTATGGATATGTGGGAAGTAGGCATCAGTGCATTTCTTTTCATCGCCACGCTTATTGGGGTAGGTTATTACCGCATCAACTCCTTATTTATGATTATTCTTTGCGGACTCGCTGGTTGTTTACTGCTTTAATGGTTTCAAAATCGATATTTTTCTGCATAGTTTTGTCGCCGATAATGCACGGGCTGAATTATCGTGCAAACCGAATACAATCAAGTTTGCTTGAATTGTTGAGGTGCAGCCGATAATGCACGGGCTGAAAGCCCAATAGCAC
>UQPD01000091.1 GCA_900542795.1 uncultured Prevotella sp.
ATATCACCCCTAACGGGGTGAGGCTGGCGCGTAACACTTCTTGATATTTCATTCAAATATCATGCAGAAAAAAATGCGGATTTTGAACACTCTACCGAATGGAGTGAGGATGGTGCAATATTTCTGCGGAAGTTATTTTTTGAACATTACTTAGTTAACTCGTTTCAGCGACTTAACTAAAACTATTTTGCGACTTAACTAAAACTTTTCAGCGACTTAACTAAAACAATTTTGAGGTAATAATATTCGCCTTGCAGGTATTTTGGGAATTTTGCCCCCTACCTTATCGTTTTTGTGAAAATTAAAATCAAATTTTAGCCCCACTTTATATTTCCTTCCAATCAACCAATCCCTTTCCCATATCATCCAATTCTATAGCAAGGGCTACGACTTTGCGTTTATCAGCCTTGAAAGGCTCGGCATATTGCTTGGCTCTCATCTGCTCTGTAGCAGCCTCAATACCCCCATTATTGCTCAGTTTCAGTTCAAGGACATAGATAAAATTGGTGGTTTCTATCACCATGTCTATTCTGCCTGTGGCAATCATCTTCTCCACTTCTACCCGACAACCAATGGCATTGAAAATTGTGCTCATAATCAAGCGGTAGCGCTCCTCCATATCCATGCTGGCAAGCTTCTTGTTGCTGTAGGGCACATCCGCAATAAGCGCCTTGAGGCATTTCATGGCTTCGGGCAGATTGCCCACGCTTAGGTGAATATTCAGAAATGCTTGTATAGATTGTATGTCATTATTCTTGCGCATAGCAAGCGTTGGCAACACTATTTCGTTCAAGGCTTGCCTTACCTCGAAGTTAGGAAAACCAAGAAGGTAAGTTCCGTTCATGTAACCCTTAATTGTGAGGTAACCCGACTGATAAAGAAACAGCTCTGGTCCACCACCCGTAACGTCAGAGGTTTCAATAGTTGTGCTCAACAAAGCGCTATGATCAAAATCTTTCAGCCTTATTTCCATATCATCCACAAACTTAGGAAGTAAGGATGTGGCACCCGATGAAGCCCAATAGTTCTTGAGATCAGAATCTGCCAATGCATTGATGAGACTAAACGGATTGAAAACATCCACCATGTTGCGATGACTGAAATGATAACCATCATAGTAGGCTGTTAATTGTGCTACAGCCTCGTCGAAAGTCCATCCTTCATATTCAGCCAACTTGCCGATTTCGGGTTTAAAATCACGCAAAACTTCTTCCTTCGTGATACCACAGAGTGCTGCATATTCAGGCTCGAAACTAATGTTGCTCAAGTTATTGAGCACAGAGAAGAGAGAAATCTGCGTAAACTTGGTAATACCTGTGATAAATACAAACTTTTCGTATTTGTCATCAGCCTTGAGAATGGCAAACACCTCCCGATAGATAGAGGTGCATGCTTCGTGCTGAGGAGTTTTCCAAGAATGCTGTAATGGAGAGTCATATTCATCGATAAGGATGGCAACCTGCTGTCCTGTCTGTTTGTAAGCAGTTTGGATGATAGCATCGAAACGGTCGGCAAGTTGGGCTGTAGGTTTAGGAGTAATGCCATATTCTTCCTCTAATCTGTCGAAAGTTATATCGAGATAAGAGCGCAATGTCTCTGGTTCTGCGCCTGCACGACTCATATCGAGTCTGATGACAGGACGCTTCACCCATTCTGTTTCCATCTGCATGATTTTCAATCCCTCGAAGAGTTCCTTCTTTCCCATGAAGTAGGCTTCGAGTGTATCAACCAACACAGATTTACCAAAGCGACGAGGGCGGCTCAGGTAATTGTATGTTTTATCTCTGTTGGCAAGTTGCCAAATGATATCTGTCTTGTCAACATAAAGATATCCACTCTTTCTGATTTTCTCAAAAGACTGGATGCCTACGGGCAATTTTCTATCGTTTGTCTCTACCATAATTCCAAATCTTTGGTTTACAAGTTCAAATATACGATTAATTTCTCATACCTCCATGTTTTTACCTTCTTTTCTATGCGTGATGCTTTTGAAAGGAAACTCATATATTGTTATAATGGATTACCCCGTTAGGTATGGGGTTCAAAATCCATAATATTTTTAGGCACGGTTTTATCGGATTTTGACGTCGATAAGGAACATAGTTATAACGGGTAATCCATTATAACATGCCTTTATCGACAACGACAATTTTCCAAAAAAATCGCTGCGGTATGCCTTCGGTATGATATCGGAATAGCATCGGAATTTGTGACTCACAAAAAAGCCAAATTGACAGAAAAAAGGAGTTACGCCCAGCGTTTAAAAATCCATCGTCGTAGGGCATCGATGAGTGCGCTAAGCAGATAAATGGCAAGGTAAAGCAAAACCATCTCTCCCATAAAAAGCAAGGTTGAGTTGGTATCCTTATCGAGTTGACGAACAAAGGTAAAATACTCCTTGCGCACCAAAAGATGTTGATGAGTGAGATATACCGTAAAACTGCCTGCTGCTAACCAATTAACTACTGCACTCTGAAATTTTAAACGCGTGAAGAAAAGCAATAAAGCTACAGCCGATAAAATAAGTATGGGATTGGTGTAAGAGGCAAACACGGGCATCAATAATCCGATGCAAGGTTGTGCCAACATGCCAGCTCCCCAAAGCAAAAGTGCCATAGCAAGCACACAAGCAGTCCACAGAGTCAAGAACTTCCATTTTGCCACTTGTTGCAAACGTGGGGCAAGGTAAAGTCGCAAGTAACGTCCTAAAAGGTAAAGCCCCATAAAAGGTACTGCTGCATACCCCACATTTAAATCAGAAAAGATGTAGGAGGCTGGTATAACGCACACGTAGAAGGCTATTAAAAAACGGCGCAAGGTGAGCTCATCACTTTGATTAACAAATGTATTGAGCACAGGAGTTAGCAAATATAATAACAAATAACTATTGACAAACCAATAGCCCCATAACGGACGAAAGAATCCCATTGGTTCGGTTGGCATTTTGTAGCCCATGGCATAGGCAAAGGCTGTCATCACGACCGAGACAAAGACTACTTGTAACAGAATGCGCACAATGCCACGCGGACGAAAACTTGTGCCAAACCATCCTGTTATAAGTACAAAAAGATTTACGCAACCCATACAGACTGAGGCTGCGGTAATAATGCCTAACCAACGTGCAGGATGTGCTTGCACCATATTGGCACGAGCATAACCGAAGGTTGTAAACGTGGAATGTAGCACCACTACCATCAGCATGGCTACTACACGCAACAACTCTAAGTTGGATTGACGCACTTTTTTTTCATTATTCATTATTTTACGCAATGCTAATCAGTTCTACGTCGAAAATGAGGGTTGAATTACCAGGAATATCACCATCCGAACGACTTCCGTATGCCAAGGCAGCAGGAATGTAGATGATCCAACGGTCGCCAGGACGCATCTGACTCAAAGCAATTTGCCAACCATCTATCACTTCGTAAAGATGAAAAGCTGCAGGAATGCCATCGCGACGTGAATCGTCAAACACTCGACCATTGATAAGTTTACCTGTGTAATGCACACAAACCACACTGCGCAAATCAGGACGGCGACCTTGTGGATTACCACTCTTCACCACCTCATAAAGCACACCTTTCGACAATTCGTTTACTCCCTCTTGTGTTTTTTTCTCTACCAAAAAGGTTTCGTTCTTTAATTTGTATTCGCTCTTTTTACTCATGTTATTGATATACTTTTATTATTATGTCAAAGCAAAAGTACGAAAAACCATGCTTAAAAAGGTAAAATATTAAAGTGAACTATCGTGTTTGACGCATTTTTTGCAATTTTGCATGTAAAAACGTGGGAATATCTTAGGAATTGGGTGGTTGGAGAACTTTAACTTTAAGTCTCGGACTTTGTGAACACCTACACTTGCTAAGAGTGGTTTTAATAAATCTGCTATTCCCCACATATAAATACTAAATATTGCAATGAATAGAGCTGTGACTCCCGTATTGCTTCTTACGGGTTATTTAGGAAGCGGAAAGACTACTTTGCTCAATCGCATTCTCTCTAATAAAAAAGGCATTAAGTTTGCCGTGATTGTCAACGACATTGGTGAGGTGAACATCGATGCCAATCTCATTGCCCAAGGTGGCATTGTGGGCGAGGGCGATGATAGTTTGGTGCCTTTGCAAAACGGCTGCATCTGTTGTACGCTGAAAATGGATTTGGTACAACAGTTGAGCGATTTGGTACAAGAACAACGCTTTGACTACATCGTAATTGAAGCAAGTGGTATATGCGAACCCGCACCTATTGCACAAACCATCACGGTTTATCCACAGATGTATCCCAATCTTGCCACAAAAGGCATTGCACGCCTCGACTCTGTGGTAACTGTTGTGGATGCACTCCGTTTGCGCGATGAATTTGCAGGTGGAAACGATCTTTGCCAAAAACAACATGCTGAAGATGACTTGGCAAGTTTGGTGATTCAACAAGTTGAATTTTGCAATACCATTTTGCTGAACAAAGCATCCGAAGTTACACCTCACGAATTAGACCACATCAAAGCCATATTGCGCGAACTTCAGCCTAAAGCCGAAATCATTACATGTGACTATTGCGATGTTGACCTCAACAAATTGGTACACGCTAACGCTTTCGACTTTAACAAAGTAGCCACTTCTGCACGATGGATTGAAGCCGTTGAAGGTGACGATGAAGAAGAAGAACAGCATGAACACGAACATGAGCATGAGCATGAGCACGAACATGAACATGAGCATGAACATGAACATGGTGAGCATTGCCATTGCCACCACCATCATCACGGATTAGAGAACGAGGAAGAAGGCGAAGCTTTAGAATATGGCATCAGCACCTTTGTATATAAGCGCCGCAAACCTTTCGACATGGTAGAGTTCGACCAATTTGTTGCTCGTCTTTGGCCCAAGAGTGTCATCCGCTGCAAGGGTATTTGCTATTTTAAAGATGAGCCTGACATGTGCTACGTTTTTGAACAAGCAGGCAAACAGGTTTCACTTAGTCAAGCAGGACAATGGTATGCCACAATGCCTGCCGATGAGTTTGAAAAATTCAAACAACAAAATCCCGCTGCACTCAAAGATTGGGACGATACCTATGGCGACCGTATGCAAAAACTGGTTTTCATAGGTCAGAAGATGGATCGCGAGGCAATTGAAACACTTCTCGATGCTTGCTTGGCAAAATAATGTACAAAGTAATATAATGTACAATGTATAATAAAGAATGTGTAAGGCATACTACATTATACATTATTTTGCTTATCGTTTTTCTTGTGAATTTCAGCAATAAACGCTAACTTTGCACCGCTTTTTAGGCGGTGCTTTTTTTGGCATTCCTCTTTCTTCCCCGATGACTTTGTGATGATGAAAAGACTTAACAACGATTCAACTTATCTATGACAAAAAGACTCTTCATACTGATGCTCGTGTCTGTGTTTGCCATCTTAAACAAAGCACACGGCATGGCAACCAGCAAGACTTGCAACGAGAACTTGCGCGACAGCATGCACATTGTGCTATTAGGCGACTCTAACACCTGGCTCGGAGGAGACGACTGCACAAGTAAACGAGGTTGGAACACATGGTTTGCTCAAAGTTTTCCACATGCCACTTGTGTAAGCTATGCACGCAGTGGAGCTACATGGACTAATACCCGACGCACTACACGCAACCTTACTGAAAACGTAGGACGCATTTCGGATAATAATGTAATTTACAACCAGGTTTGCCGACTTATTGCTGCATGCCGCAACAAACAGCAAGCCATTCCTCAACTCATCATTGTGGCGGCTGGCACAAACGATGCTTGGTTCGAGAACAAACGTCCACAAGCATTCAGCATTCAAAATGCTACACAACTAAAGGCTATGCCCAACCACTCACTGCCCGACTTGCCACACACTTTTCCTCTATCGTTGGCTGCTTCGGTGCAATACGACTGTTTGTTGCTAAAAAAACATTTTCCACAAACACGCATCATACTGTTCACGCCCTTACAAACAACTGCTGTTAGCGAAAATAAAATTGCGCAAACAGGCAACATCATTGAGCAGGTGGGACATACACTGAACCTGGACGTGGTGCGACAAGACAAAATATGCTGTGTAAAACGTGCCGAGGAGTTAAAACACTTCACCAACACCTACGATGGCACACACACTAACGAACAAGGTGCTCAAAAAAATGGAATTATCTTAGCCAACACGGTTGCCAAATTACTGAAGGGTGGTTCTTGATTTTTTTTGAAATTCTCTCTTCTTAAAACTCCTCTTTCTAAGACCCTCTTCCCCAAAAAATCAAATTTTCCACTTTTCTAAATCAAAAAAAACAAAAAATAAACTAAGGTGGTATTCTCCGACTTATTCTTCTTATTCGTATTTCTGCCGCTTTTTTTGCTATGCTACATGACGGCAGCAGCTATTGACCGTGCTTGCAGTCCTGCAGTTGGCAACAAAAAATTCATGGCAAAGAACCTCACATTGGTACTCTTCTCGCTTGTGTTCTATGCATGGGGCGAGCCTGTTTACGTATTCTTAATGTTGGGTTGCGTCATGCTCAACTATCTGGCAGGACTTGTCATCGACCGACAAGAACGTTACCGCAAACTCGCATTGGTTGTGGGTTTGGCATGCAACATCAGCATTCTATGTTGCTTTAAATACTTAGGCTTTTTGGCACAAACTTTGTGCGATGTTGGCATCCCCGTAATGGTACCCAAAATATCATTGCCCATAGGTATTTCGTTCTATACCTTCCAATCCATTTCATACCTCATTGACGTTTACCGCCGTCAGTCTCCCGTACAAAAGCGTTTTCTCAACTTATTGCTCTACATCTCCATGTTTCCGCAGCTCATTGCTGGTCCTATTGTGCGCTACGACACTGTGGCACGCGAAATTGGCGACCGCCATGTTTCTGCCGACGACTTGGCAGCAGGCATTTACCGTTTCTTCTTAGGTTTGGGCAAAAAGGTTGTGTTAGCTAATCAACTCTCTGAAATCTCCGACCAATTCTTAGTCAATGGCTTAAGCGATGTAAGCACCACGGGCGCTTGGATTGGTATTGCAGCCTATACACTGCAAATCTACTTCGACTTCTCGGGCTACTCTGACATGGCTATTGGTTTAAGTCGTTGCTTAGGTTTTCATTTCAACGAGAACTTTAACCATCCCTATTGCTGTAACACTATTACCGACTTTTGGCGTCGTTGGCACATCTCGCTGGGTAGTTTCTTCCGCGACTATGTCTACATCCCTATGGGTGGTAACCGTCGTCACCAAGCCATAAATATCCTTGTTGTGTGGTTCCTTACGGGTATGTGGCATGGTGCAAGTTGGAATTTCATCATCTGGGGTCTCTATTTTGGAGTTATTGTTACACTCGAAAAATACACCTTATTAAAGGTCAAGCACTACATTCCCGCTCCCTTCCTCCACATTTACAGTCTGCTACTTGTAGTTATAGGTTGGGGCATCTTCTATTTTGACAACTTTGGTCAGATGTTACACTTCTTCAATGCCTTCTTTGGACAATGTCAGGAGTTCAACAACTTTATTTCAGTGAGTGCCCTTACCGATAACTTTGGTCTTTGGTTGCTTGCCTTGCTCTTCTGCATGCCCATGCGCCGTTGGCTCACACAGCTACTTACTTGGCGTGCTGTGCCTGATGGTTCTTGGCACCGCACAGTTGTATTTTCTGGCAGATTAGTAGTGTCTATCACCTTATTAGTGTTGAGTGTTGCCCTCTTAGTGGGTGCCACAAACAACGCATTTATTTACACTCGTTTTTAAAAACTATGCTCAACTTTTTTAGAAACCATATATTGCTGTTCGGTGTCTTGTTCACACAAACCTTTGTTTGGGCACAATCTCCCACAGCCAATCGGGTAACAGAAAACCGCACCTTACAACCTTACACCAACACCTATAATGCCCACTGGGAAGCCCGACGTTCACCAGGTGGTATGATGCTTGTAGGTCGTGCCGACTCTCTGCGTGTGTTGGCTCCTTTCTCGGGTGCAGCTACTGGGGGCAATTGGTATGCCGAGGCTGTGAATGCTTACAAAGAGGCACTCGGTGCATCGGTCAATGTTTACTGCATGGTCATTCCTAACTCCACGGCTTACTACACCCCCGATGCTGGTAAAAGCATGACACACGAGCAACGCACTACCGTCAATAACATTTACGCGCACCTTCGTCCCGACGTTCAAGCCGTTGATGTATACACTCCCTTAGCAGCCCATGTTGCAGAACCCATCTTCTTACGTACCGACACACATTGGGGTTCATTGGCAGCTTACTATGCAGCCGAACATTTTGCAGCACAAGCTGGTGTTCCGTTTAAAAAATTACATGGAAACTACACCCGTCATGAGGTAAAGAACTTTGTAGGAAGCATGCGCATTTATGCCAAATCTCCTGAGGTGAAGGCTTCGCCCGAGACTTTTGTTTACTACAAACCTCAAGGAGTTGACTACGAAGCCACTTTTACCAAATACACCTTAAAGAATGGCAAAACCATTTCTGAGAGCGAACCCACAGTTTCCGACTTCTTCTACACTTATAAGGATGGGAATGGGGCTGCCTATTGCACCTTTATGGGAGGTGATACACGCACCGTGCAAGTACGTACTTCCACACACAATGGTCGTAGACTTCTGATTTTAAAAGATAGTTTTGGCAATGCCTTGCCTGCCTTTCTTTTCTTCTCGTTCGAGGAAATACACGTGGTAGACTTCCGTTATTTTCCCCACAACATTGTGGAATTTGCACGCCAAAATCAAATCACCGATGTGCTCTTTGCTAACAACATTAGCCATGCTTACGCTCCTGGCACGGCACGTACTTATCAAAACATGCTCACTCGCAAATGAAAACAATGAATAAAATTTACATTGCATTGGTTGCAGTGGTGTTTGCGGCATTTGCTATTGTATTCGACACTTTTCCACGCAGTACCTTTTCTGTGCTCGAAAAACGCGACCTTGCTACTTGTCCTACTTTTACATGGGACAAGTTGTTCGATGGTTCTTACACCAAAGCCGTAAGCAGTTGGTTCAGTGATAGTGAGCCCTATCGCGATCAGCTCATGGCATTGAGCATGACAATTAAAGAAAAAGAAAAAATTGCCTTGAGTGGCGAGGACAATGTAACATTCCATGCTTCAACCGATGGTCCACAAAATGAGGTTGCAATGGAACCTGAAGCCGAAGCCGAGCCTAACGATCGTGTTGTAGGCGAATATAAAAACGATATTACGGCAGATGGTACAGCCAAAATTGCCAATGCGGGTATTATTGTTGTGGGAACGGGTAAGAACGTACGTGCACTTATGGCATATGGTGGTTCCCCAAAGGGAGGTACTGAGTATGCCAAAGCTGCTAACAAATATAAGGAGGTATTTGGTAAGGACGTTAACGTTTACTGCATGGTCATTCCTATCTCCACCGAGTTCTATTGTCCTGACAAGGCACGCAAAGCCAGCAATCCACAACGCCCCACCATTAACAATATCTATGCGCACCTCGACCCTGAGGTGAAAGCTGTGGATGCTTACACCGCATTGGCTAACCACGTAAAGGAGGATATCTACTTACGTACCGACCACCATTGGGCTCCCTTAGGGGCTTATTATGCGGCACAACGTTTTGCACAAGTGGCAGGTGTTCCCTTTCCTGACTTAAAGGAGTACGACCAACACGTTATTCATGGTTATGTGGGTACAATGTATGGTTACTCTAAGGACGTGTCTATTAAGAATGCTCCTGAGGATTTTGTATATCACACGCCACGCAATGTTACTTACACCACCACTTACACGGACTATACCATCGACAAGAAATACCGTGTTACGGGTGAGGGCAAGCCGCACACGGGTGCTTTCTTCCAAAAGTTTAAGGACGGAAGCAAAGCGGCTTACTGCACTTTTATGGGTAGCGACACACGTATCACACAAGTACGAACTTCTGTTAAGAATGGTCGTCGTGTTTTGATTTTAAAAGATAGCTTTGGTAATGCACTTCCTGGTTATCTCTTCCGTTCGTTCGAAGAGGTTCACGTTATTGACTCACGCTACTTTACGCAAAACATGCGCAAATACGTTAAGAGTAACCAAATCACCGACATCCTCTTTGCCAATAACATCATGAAGGCTTATTCTTCGGGAACATACAAAAACTATCTGCGCTTTTTGGAACAATAAAACAAGGATAAAGTATTAAGTATAAAGTATTAAGTATTACAAACTAAGTGAATAACACTGATAATGCATAGCAAAGGGCAAACTGTGCATACCCAGAGAAAGCCCATAATTTTTTCTACATGATATTTGACAGATTAATCAAGAAATTTCTTACGCCATCCTCACCCCGTTAGGTAGGGTGTTCAAAATCCATAAAAAAAATCTGCACGAAATT
>UQPD01000092.1 GCA_900542795.1 uncultured Prevotella sp.
TGAGGGGGAGACAAGCTCCCTCTCACTCTCATACCTGGCTACCTTATATCACCCCGAATGGGGTGAGGCTGGCGCGTGAAGCAATGTTTAGTAATGAATAATTAAGCAAAGCGAATTTATAATGTGTAAAGTACGCTCAATAATTCATTTGTTATAGACCTCAATTGTACATTATTCATTAAGATAGAAATCTTTGCATAGTTCCTGATAGGCAGCAGAGCGTTCGTTGCCATTGTCATAGAGAATCATTGTGTTGTGTGTCAAGGTTGCACATGCTTGGACTTTAAATTCTAATAAAGTACGTTTACAAGGTTTCCCCTTGCGAGTAACAATGTCCATTCTTCGTGTTAAGTGCAAGTTGTGCAAGGTAGCAAGCAAGCAAACCTTAGTGGTAGCCGAAGCCGGAACAATTACCGAAAAGCTTGCATTGGGGTTATCCTTCTCAGTTAACAAGGTTACAGCGCGAAGCAATGCTGCAAAGTTAAGTCCTCCTCCCGCAGTGTGTCGAGCTTGTGCTCGCGCAGCATTGGGAGGTAAGATGTCCTCTTCGTAATAGGGTGGGTTAGAAAGAATGCAGTCAAAGTGAGTAGTGGTGTGTTCAGCCATTTGCAAAACATCCCCCAGGCACACTTCAACATGGTCTTTAAAGGGAGAAGCCTCGATGTTGGCTTGAGCATCGTTCACAGAACTTAGGTCAATGTCAATGCCTGTAACATGCGCCAAAGGGTTGCGTTGTGCAGCCATAAGTGCTACCAATCCGCTTCCGCACCCAATGTCGAGAATTTTTTTAGCATCTTGCACGTTAGCCCATGCACCGAGCAATACACCATCGGTGCCTACCTTCATGGCACAGTGCGCATCGTTTATGTGGAATTGTTTAAATGTAAAACTCATTTCTTTTATAGGGAGTGAAAAATGCCAGAAGAACTCAAACTACAAAATACCTTCGGCTTGCAACATCTTACGGTAAGCGTCCGCCTTTTTCTCAATGTTAAGTGGATAAGCTCGGCTGCTGCTTGGCATGCGATAGAGTCGCATGGAGCGTCCTTCAAATTCAAAACTCACACTTTCGCCCACCTTAGGTTCAGGCACTAAAAAGTGAGCACGTAAAGTGTCGGTAGCCTTTTGTCCTGTGGTAACAATGGCATGACAAAGTGGAATTTGACGAAGCAAAGCGTCAACATCAGTAGCTTCAACCACCTCTAAAAATTTGTCGCTGGCATTGCCTTGCAACCTATTAACAGCACATGCCGTGTCGTAGATAGCAACTCCCTTTTCGCGTAAAAAAGTCTCGAGCAAGGGCTGATTAAAGCGTTTCTCTTTTATTTCAACAAAGTGGTCCTTATCATTAAAAAAGATAAGTCCATAAATGCGCCACATGTCATTTTGCATGTTAGGATAGAAAAAAGGAATAGACCACCGCTTTATTGGAGGTGGAAAACTTCCTAACATCAAGATGCGTGCATTAGCAGGCAAAAAAGGTTCAAGGGGATGACGTTCCATCTAAAAAATAAAAATGTTCTAAGTAGGTATTCCATATTATTTTGAACACCTACTTAGAACCATACTTTTTTTTAATTATAAAGTTTTTAAGTAACGATCTACTTCAATACCCGCTTTGCAACCGCTTGCTGCAGCTGTAATAGCCTGACGGTAGTGAGGGTCAGCCACATCGCCTGCAGCAAACACACCAGGTACACCCGTACGGGGAGAGTCGCCTTCGGTTATGATGTACCCCGTTTCGTCAGTTTTTACCCACGGCTTAAACAAGTCGCTATTCGGTTTGTGACCAATGGCAAGGAAGAAACCATCAATAGCTATGTCATATTGGCGTTCGTCAGCTTCGCCCTTACGATACACTACATGTGCGCCTTCAACCCCATTCTCGCCAAAGAGACCTTGCGTGTTAGTTTCAAACAAAACTTCAATTTTCGGATTATTGAGCACGCGGTCTTGCATTGCCTTCGAAGCACGTAAGAAAGGTTTGCGCACGATGAGATAAACCTTCGATGCTAAACCTGCCAAGTAAGAAGCTTCTTCGCAAGCAGTGTCACCACCTCCTACAACAGCTACCGTCTTTTTGCGGTAAAAGAAACCATCGCAAGTAGCACAAGCACTAACGCCTTGACCTTGATATTTCTTTTCGTCAGCCAAACCTAAGAATTTGGCAGAAGCACCAGTAGCAATAACCAATGTGTGACATTTCACCACACTGTCGTCGTCGAGCCAAATGGTGTAAGGAGCCTGTGAAAGGTCAACCTTTACGGCAGTTTCCGGACGAATATCTGCTCCAAATCGTTCAGCTTGTTTGCGCATGTCATCCATCAACTCATTGGCATCAATGCCTTCGGGAAAACCAGGGAAGTTCTCAACCTCGGTAGTAATGGTAAGTTGTCCACCAGGTTGCAATCCTTCATAAATAATAGGGTTAATTCCAGCACGACCTGTGTAGATGGCGGCAGTATATCCAGCGGGACCAGAACCTAAAATAACGCATTGTTCTATTCTCGCGTTGTCGGTTGAAGTTGTCATAAGTGTGTTTATATTATAGCAGTTTGTTGGTTGATTTCTTTTTTGGGGGGAGAAATAAAGAAGTCGTTAGAAAAGTTTAGAATACTTCATTATCTCAAGTCAATCACCTCAATGCCAGGGTGATTTTTTTGATTAAAGCGGAAATGCGCATCATTCCATTTGCGATGAGTATGAATGCCATTCACGCGAATTCTCGTCCATTCGCCCTTATTGTCTTTAATGCGGATAGAGTAGGGCAGATGGGTCTGTTTATCAATCACGGCAATGAGCAGTTGAATGGCATTCGTGTGGTTCTGTGCCAAAAGTCTCACTTCGTGACAAGCTTTGCCATGATAGTTAGTGTTAGCCAACTTCAAGTTATAACCTCTTTTATAGAGATTTAAAAAGGTGTACGGATTAACCTGTTGCAGTTCAGCAGCCGTTGGTGTACTCACGTTCACTTCGTCGCTACCAGTAAGCATGGTCCATTGAGTGTGTCCATCGAACCAAGTAGTCATATTGTTAGATGAAATCTTAAACTTAGATCCCTGCACTTGCAGACACCCTGCTGTAGACCCCGCTTCGTGTTGTCCTTTAAACTGTGTACCTTCGAAAGAGGCTTCCACGCCACCGCTTGTTCTCAGTTTCGAAGCTGTTTGGTCTAACACTTGTCGTGCCGTTTGTGCAAAGCCCGATACGCTGACAGCGCAAGCAGCGACAAGGGTGAAAAATATGTTTCTGATTTTCATTATTGTGCTCTATTTTTGTCATATTACCGAAGTGGGTTCTAACCAATCTGTGTTCAACAGTTTTGCTACTTTTGCATGTGGTGTTGTACATTTCAAAAGTTGTCAGAGCCCCCTTACGCTACAAAGGTACCATTTAACGCGCGAATTACAAAATGAAAAGCAAACAAATCCGTATACATTCACGGAAAATGTATACGGATTTTATTTAGTAATATGTAGAAAATAACTTGTGCAACTTTTAACGGGTGCTCCATAATGATAGCAAGCTATTATCAAAAGCTGCGCAAGCGCGAAGCGCAAATAATATTGTTTTACTAAGCTTTTAGACTTTACAATCTACTAAGCCCAATTGCACACCTACGGCTTATAATAATTAAAAATGCCATTTCACATCCAGTCCCATGGTGCGTGGTGTGGCATATTGAGCAAAGCGATTGTTCATGCTGTCGAAGGCAAACGTAGCATAGCGCGTTCCAGTAAGATTACGTGCCCAAACGCCCACTACAAAATCATTTTTAAGTTCAACCTCTGCATGCAATCCCACCGTTGCATAAAAGTCTTGATGGAAAGTGTTCGCTTCGTTCCACATAATGCGTCCCGCTCCCTTCACGTCAGCACCAAATGCAAAAGCATGCACAAAGTCATCGTGCAAGGGCTGACGAAAATCTACCGAAGCACTAAAAGTGTGTTGTGGCACAAAAGGCACCTTATTACCCTTGTAATCCACCACATTGCCTTGCGTGTTAGAGCCTAAGTTATAGTGAGTAAATTCAGCATTCGTAAATCCATAACTTGCAGCCAAGTTTAAGCGATCTGCACACAATTGCGAGCGCAATCCAACTTCCACCCCCACACTGCGACTTCGCCCAGCATTCACCATCACACGTCCCATTCCGCTTTCAGCAAAGCGAGCAATTTGTTGGTCGCGTGTCTTCATGTAAAAAGCCGACAAGTCAAGTTGCAATGCCTTTTCAGCCAAATTATGGTGAATGCCCAACTCATAGCTCCACGTGTATTCGGGTTTATAATAGAGTGAGTTAGCATCAGGTTCAGCAGGTACAACCCGGTCGAGCACCTCATTCATTTTAGCAATAATACCTTGCTTCATGCTTTCGGGCAAACCTGGTAGTGCTAAAATGGTTTGCGTGCTGTAGTCCTTCACCCCCAACATCATGTTTCTGCGTAACAACTGTTGCGAGAGGTCCGAGTACGACTGAATGTTGTAGCCTCCCGACCGATAGCCTTTAGCAACACTCACATACACATTGCCCAAACCGCGGGGCAGCGTATAGTTCAAGGCAGCCTTGGGCAACACTTGCCAGTTGTCGTGGCGCAAAGTAGCGTTAAGCGTAGGGTCGGCATGAAGGTCGGTGTTAAACTGCATGCTCGGTCCCATGCTCATGCCAAAGTGATAGGGAACCCCCTCGGCAGCTGTTGCAGTGCCTGAGGCAAGGTCAAGTTTACGAGCATCATAGTCCAATCGCAGTCCGAGCGTCAGCGTCAGGTTATCAACAAGCGTCAACGTGCTTTGATGAAAAAGCGCAGCATTCACGCTCGGTGTGTTCAATCGTGCCACAAAGGGAAGTTCGTTTCCAGTGAAAGTCACATTCATGGCAGGCCGTGTGGGAAGCCCATTGGCAATTTGATTGTTCAAATACTCCACCCCATCAGCATAGAATGTTACCGGACAATCCGTGCGCAAGTACTGATACATGGCAAAAACACCCGTAGTCCACGTCCAACGTTTGTTAAAGCCAGGAGCCGATTTTAGCGCCACCTCTTCCGACACCGTATTCATCTTTTGCTTTTGGCAGAGCGAGAAAATGTCGGCACTCGTAAAGTCCTGATCCATAAACAAACGGTCGTTCAAGTGCTGAAAGGCAGTAATGCTGCTAAGCGTTAAGCGTGGCAAACGGTGTTCAACATTCAGTCCCGTGTTAAAAAGTCGGCGTCTGTAACCGCTTGGTCGATTTTGTGCTAACGTCTGTTCGTCAAAATCCTTACTCGTGGCAAAGCCTTCGGCAAACGAGTTTGTTTTACCCAATAAATAATAAGGACAAGCCCCCTCGTTACTTTGCTCGTAAGAGGCAGTCCAATCCAGCTTCACCACCTCCGTAGGACGCCAAGCCCAACGCAGTCGTCCACCGCCAGCTTCGCTATCGTCTTGCTTTTTGTGGTTCGCAGTGTTTTTAAAAAATCCATCCTTACCTTCGTAATAACCGCCCACGCTTAGTCCCATATTTTCAGTGGGGTGCAAATAAGTGGTGAACGAAGCCTTGCGCAGCATACTTCGACTGGTCTTCCATCCAGTGCCAATGCCAGCACTCACATCAGTTCCGTGATGCGTAATAGGGTCGGCAGTGAATATGCGCAACAAGCCTCCCATAGTGTTACGACCATAGAGCGTACCTTGTGGCCCACGCAACACATCCACGCGTTCGATACCTTGAAACGAAAAGTCGTAGGCAGACTTATCGGCATAAGGCACATTGTCTACATACAAACCTACGGCAGGCGTATTGATGCGACTACCAATACCACGGATGTAACAAGCCGAGGTGAGTCGGCTGCCATAGTCGGGCATAAAAAAGTTGGGGGCATAAGCCGAAAGTCCTTTCACATCGTTCACATCACGCTGTTTAAGGGCAGTAGCATCAAAAAGCGACACACTAAGTGGCTGTTTGCGTAATTGATTTGTTTCTTTGGGCGAAGCCACCACCACCGCTTCTTCAATGTCGAAGTTCTTTAAAGTGTCAACAGCAACTTCAGTTGGCGATAGGGCTGCAAGTAGAGATAAAAACATCGAATATAATGAATAATTGATAATTAATAATTGAGCAAGCCGAATTTTTGTGTTTAAAATTTCTGCGTGCAAAATTACGCCAATCTAATAGGCTGTGCAATCCTCATTTATAATGAGTAATGAAAAATGAATAATTAGTAATGTTCAAAAAATAACTTACGCAGAATTTGATAATAGCTTGCCACCATTAAGGAGAACTCGTTAAAAGTTGCACAAGTTATTTTTTGCATATTACTAAACAATGCTTCAAGCGCCAGCCCAACCCCGAAAGGGGTTATTTATGGAAATTTTTCCCATCGCGTAGCGCACCCACTAAGAAAAATTCATGAATAATTTATGGCTCATTGATGGACATTTTTAAATAAAAACCTCACGCTCGGAAGTGAAAGTAAATTTTTACTTCTCTCACTTAATCGGTTTTTTGACTAAAAAAACGAATAGCTTGCGCAGAATTTGATAATAGCTTGCCATCATTAAGGAGTACTCGTTAAAAGTTGCACAAGTTATTTTTTGCATATTACTTAATAATTGAGCAAGGTGAAATGATATAATGAAAATTGAGCAAGTCACATTTATCATTATAAATGCGTCTTGCTCAATAATTCATTTTTAGAAGCTCAATTATTAATTATTAATTATTCATTATTAATTAACAACCACCTTTGTGCCATTTACAACATACACACCAGGCGTGAAACCTTGAATAGGCGTGAATCCAGCTTCAACCTGCACCGAGCGAACCAAAGCTCCCGACATTGCATAGATGCGAACCATCTGCGCTTTGCCCACATTCACTGCAATCGCACCTTCGCCACCTTGTGCAGCAAAGTAAGCTTCAGCCTTAGCCCTGTTTATGCCTTGAATCACAGGGTCGTAACCATAACGCTTGTCCATGTACTTGATGCGATTCTTCACCCAACGGGCAGCATACTGAGCACCCCATTGCAGTTTCTTGTGAATTTTGCCTTGCGCTGATCCCCACTTCTTTTGTTCGCGAATGTCAGCATAGCCATCGGCAAAAAGCGAAGCATAGTCAAGGAAACGCTGTGACAATTTATCGGGATCGAAGAAAGTAGGGCGCAATTCACAATAGCGGTCTGCCAACATCTGGCGCCATCCCAACGAACCCATTCTCAAATTTAAGAAAAGTGTGAGTTGACCATGTTCGTGGTTCCAAAGCATTTCTTCGAAATCTTGTTGCGTGTTTTGCGTATAAGTGGTGTCAGCCTCCCAGTTCTGCCCAAAGGTACCATCCATATCCCACGGACAAACTGAAATTTTGTTACCATCAGCATCTGCTTGGTCATACATGTAGAAGAACATATTTTTGCCATGATTGTCGGTGGCAAGAGCCAACTCAATGAGCAAGTAGTAGTCGCGCAATATGGGCAAATCAAAGTAGTTGCCAATTTCGCGGTCAAAAGTACTCTGCACATCCATCGTAGCCACAAAGTTCACAGCATTGCGCAAGGGTGTCCAATCCACATACTCATCTTGCGCATCCGGGTATTTCTGTTCAAACCCGCGCCACGACTCCTGACCTAAATAATTATAGGCTTTCGCAACCTCAGTGTAGGGGAAAAAACGTTCATCGGGCTTATGTCCCATCAGCACCTCATAGCTCCAATCCTTCGACTTGTAAAGGAAACCATGCGGTTCAGCAGTGTAAGCTGTCGATTCGCTTGCAGGCACATACTTCTTAAGTTTAAGCTGTTTGCGGTCCATCTTCTCAGTCATGCAGTAAAGTCCCCAGTACGATCCATTAAGGAAAACCTCAACAAACTCGCCACGTGTACCCGTACGCACCTTCTTTTCGCGATCTGCATAATAAGGCTTCACAGCATAATCGTTCCAAAGGTCGGTCGACACACGGTTGCGCATACAAGCACGGTCAATGTACATGGCATCGAGAATCCAGTTATTATCTGAGCGATAACCCAAAATTTTGCGATCCACAGAATTGCCGTACGCATCGCGCAACTTAATGGCATACGAGCGCTTAGGGTAGTTCGACGAACTTGCACCGCGATACTTAAATGCAGCAATAAGAGTAGAGTCGTAGCCCTGTGTAGTAGCAGCCGTCACACGCAACGAACCAGTGGTGTAAGTGCTACCATTGCAATAAGGCACCTTAATTTCAACAATCGGCAAGAAGGTAAAGCGCAATGAGGCAGACTTATAAACCTCGCCAGTGCTCTTGCTAATGAGTTCCATGGGGTAAACGTCCGTGCAGTTAGGCTCGTCAAAGGTTACCTTACCCTCGGCATCCGCCTCACCTCCGTTAATCTCAATGAGATAGTCGTTAGCAAACTGACTTTTGAGTTTGTAAGTGAATGTAGGACTAAACGTGCCTCCCTCGCGCAAACTGGTAGGCAGCGGATAGAAGTAGCAGTCCGAACCCTTGTCGTAAACCAGCTGTTTGTCGTTTAAGCGAATTGAGTCAGTGGCATCGCCCAACGAAGCAGGATTTAAGTCAATGCCCATGTCAATGCCTTGGTTTTGCAAATAAATGGCATGACGCACATCGGCAGAAGTAAACACAAACGAAGAGCCTGCATCATTCGCCTCATAAAGTCCCACCTCATGCACACTTGCACTACCCGTAGCATTGTCCAAGCTATAGTCGTTCCACGAGCCATACACATACTGCGTAGCATCCGTTGTGCTCAAGTTATCGAGTTTCGTAAGGGTGTAGCCAGCGTAAGTATCAGTAGTCCATCCCAAGCCCCAAAGGTTACCATTGGGAGTTCCACTCACCACGCTCAATCCTGCACGACGGTCAGTCATACTATTGTCGGGCGTAGGGTAGTTGGTCGAAACATATTGTCCATCCTTCGTAAAAATTTGAACCCCCTTGCCGTTTTGCACAAAATAGAATTGCATACGGTTTGAAGCAGCATATTCCTCAGTTAAACAAGTGGTGTAGGTGTTTTTGCTTTTGCCCACACCCACGTAGCGTCCTGTGCGCAAGTTCACAATGCTATAGAGTATAGGGTCAGCCACCGAAGTGGTGTATACCACGGGTTGTTCAAGTTGGGTGCGTTCCCAATATTCGCCTTGCGAACTTTTGCCATGGGTCAAAGTAGCAAAGTTATCGTTCGAGGTATCATTCCCTCCCGTGTTTCCACCGCCACCAGTTTCACCACCGCCCCCAGTATCACCGCTGAGCACATCGTTTCCTTGTTCATCATAAATTTTAAAGAGTTCGTTTTGGTTGCCAAAACCGCCATACGAGCCCAACAAATATGTGCCATCCATGCGCAAGTTGAAACATTGGTCAGGATTTTTCACATTAAGCACCATGCAATATCCCTCGTAGTAAGTTTCAGTGCTAAAAGTCCACTCACTGGCAGAGGTACTACCGCTCGAGGTGAGAGTAATGCCTTTCGTTTTACCCGTCACACGGTTATTCGTAAACGTCATGTACTGTCCACTCTTAGCATTAACAATCACGTAGCCACTGCCTTGTTTGCGGATGTACCACCAACTATCGTCCGAGTAGTTAGATGTGGTGAGATAATAAAGTTCGGCTGTCGAGCCATGGTTAGCGCCTAGTGTTACCGACCCGTAGCCATCGTATGCGTTGTACTTTTTACAACTGAACCGATACTTCACGTTGTCTTTAAAAACAGGGGCAGCATTGCTTATGCCATAGGCGAGCAAAGCAAAGAAAAAGAGTATAAACTTTTTCATTTATCGTATTATTTATTTGTTTTTCAAAATGCTGTTTGCAGAAACGCGCGGTAAAATTACAAATAATTAGTAAGCCCTTCTAACAAAACACTGAAAAATAGACGAATAGCCTATTCTTTTATACGAATAGCCGCGAAGTTTTCCCATATATAGGAAGGGGGGAAGAGAGGGGGTGTGGAATATCTATCTCTTTTTTATTTGCGCTTCGCGCATGGTGGAATCATCAATATCCATCAATAATCCCCAAAAAGCCTTGAATTTCATTTTTTTGAATTTCCATAAAAAGCCTCTTTCGTGGGGGGCTGGTGTACGAAGCGTAGATGGGGTAGATAGGGAATAGAGGGGTATATATATATTATAGGAACGCGCGCGAGGGGTGAATAGTAAACATCTCCACCAAAGCTTCACATGCCAAACTTATCCCGAATGGGTAAGGTGTTCAAAATCCGTAATTTTTTCTGCATGAGATTTGAATGAAAAATCAAGAAGTCTTACGCGCCAACCTCACCCCATTCGGGGTGATATAAGGTAGCCAGGTATGAGAGAGAGGGGACTTGTTCCCTCTCTCTCATGCCTGGTTATTGGATATGTTCCCGATGTACTTCGCACGCCGTAGGTGT
>UQPD01000093.1 GCA_900542795.1 uncultured Prevotella sp.
GATAAACCCTCATTCACATACCTGGCTACCTTATATCACCCCTAACGGGGTGAGGAGGCGCATCATAATACATTGATGATTCTATCAAAAATCGTGCGGGAAAAGTGTCGAAAAAAGTATGTTAACATACTTGGCGATTTAAGTTAACATACTTGGCGAATTATGTTAACATACTTGGACATGTTAGCTTACTTACTTTTTGAGGAAAATTCGTTTCAACGAGTTAATAAACTCTTTTCAGCGAGTTAGTTAACTCATTTCAGCGAGTTAATAAACTCATTTCAGCGGTTTAGTTAACTCATTTCAGCGAGTTAGTTAACTCATTTTTCGGACTACACACAAAAAAAATGGAATTGACAAAACTGGTATTCTTACCCTTAAAAATTCTCTTTCCCCCTACTCTACTTTGCGCAATGCTGCTTGAATGCGCAGTAAAACTTCGTCGTTCTTTACACCCCAACGTGGAGCTATGAGTTGGGCATAAGGAGACTGAGATACCAAACGCTCTACTGCTACATTGGGAGAGAGATGCTGTAAGAACTCGACTACGGTACGCACATAAGCATCGAGTGTAAAAAGCGTAAAGGCTGAGGGATTGCGCTGATAAACTTGTGCCATGCGCGAGCCTCGTACAATTTGTAACTGATGGAGTTTTACTACTTCTACTTTCTGCGCATTCAGCCAATGTGCAAGACGCGACACATAGTCGGTACGCTCATTGGGCAAACCGAATATAACATGCACACAAACAGGTATATGGATTTGATGCAAACGTGCAATAGCTCGTTCTGAAGCTACTACATCATGACAACGCCCTACTGCAGACAAGACTGCATCGTCTATGCTCTCAACTCCAAGTTCTACCATTACAAAACATTGTTGCGAAAGCTGCTGCAAATAATTCATCCATTCGTCTGACAAACAATCAGGACGAGTGGCAAGCACTACACCACGCACACCTTCGACAGACAATGCAGCCTCTATTAAAGGTTGCATGTGTTGCACTGGAGCATAGGTATTGGTGCCCGACTGAAAATAAGCTAAAAAGGTGACGGGGGTTGTTGATTGACTAATTTTTCGTGCAAAGAATGTTTTTGCCGCTTGAAGTTGATGGACTATACTTTCAGCATTGGCACACGAGGATGGCACAAAACTATGAGCATTGCAAAACGAACAACCACCACGCGATAAACTGCCATCGCGCACAGGACAAGATAGACCTGCATCTACAGGCAACTTTTGTACTTTACCCGTGAAATATTGGACTATGAATTGAGCGTAGTGGGTATAGGGCATGTTTTGTATTTTAAATTTGTTGGGCTGTGGTTTGCAAAACCACTTTATTGAATGGCAAAATTAAGAAATCAATCCCTATTAAACGCTGAAAACTTTAAAATATTGCATCAAAGGTTTGGCTATTTTATATGTTTGCATTACATTTGCAAGCGAATGTAAGCTGCATCTCGGCAGAATGGTTCAAACAAGTTTGACCTTTCTGCTCTCGATTTGCATTACATTTGCATGCGTGAATGTAAGCTGCATTCCACCCAATTTCATTTATTCATTATTAAAAACGTAAAAGCCTATCGATTATACATTACTTCAAAACAATAAAACATACAAGTAATGGTAGATTACACAGCATTTGCCGATGATGAGTTGGCAAAACTTTTTTACATGGGGCAGAATGAAGCTTTTGATGAGCTTTTACTGCGTCATAAAGATAGGCTATATTCCTACATTTCGCATATTGTAAAAAACGATGACATGGCAGACGACTTGTTTCAAGAGACGTTTGTCAAGGCTATTATGACGCTTCGTCAAGGGCGTTATCAAGCAAACGGACGTTTTTATAATTGGCTCACACGCATTGCACACAACTTACTAATGGACCAATTTCGCACAGAACGCAACGAACCACTTGTTTATAATGAAGAAAAAGAGGACTTGCGTAATGACTATTGCGACATTATAGTGCAAAACCGCGAAAACGAAATTAACAACGAACAAGTGTTGAAGGATGTGCGTAAACTGATGGACAACTTACCCGATACGCAACGCGAGGTGGTGTTTATGCGCTTTTACCAAAACTTGAGTTTTAAAGAAATTACGGAAGTTACAGGTATCCCTCTTAATACTGCCCTTGGTCGTATGCATTACGCTATTCTAAATATGCGCAAAATGGCTAACGAAAAAAATATTAGCTTGAGTTTGGGCTAAAAGTTTTTTTTCGGAATCTTTTTTTAGGAGAATTCTAAAATTCATTTCACAAATTAGCGGCAAAGTATCTTTTGTTGATGGTTAAACACCCTTTATTACCATCCATAAGATACTTTGTCGCTAAATTCATAATAAGTAGGTGTTCAAAATTATTTTATACAATCAGTACGTGTTATTTTCGCATTGAAAGCACGTTCTCGGGCGCATCTGTTTCCCTCGTTCTCAGTCACATAGCCCGCTATGCTCCTTCATCCGAGGAAAACAGCTGCATCCCGATAACGCACTTTCAATGTAAAAATAATTTCGAGCACCTACTTAATTTTGCACACAACATTTGGGTGTGTGGTAAAATAATTTCGTACATTTGCACCACTAAGCGAAGGCATAAGGGATTTATTGTTACTAAAAGTGCTTCAACTACACCTCAGTACCTGCCTAACTCCTTACTACAATGTAGCTGGATTTTGCCTACGCTGCAAAACTCAAAAAAGACTTACCAACGCATTTCACACACCGTGAGCAACTCTAAAATCTTTAAAATAGACATAGACAAGGTGATTGCTGACAAGGCTGGCAGCAAAGCACGCTTTGTACCTGGCTTTGTACGCTCTTGGCTTAAACGTATTGCACATCAAGATGAAATTAACGCCTTTATGGAACAAGTGGGCGACAAGCAAGGTGTGCCTTGGCTCGATGCGGTGATGAAATTCTTAGACGTTAAACTCGAAGTGGTGGGAATGGAAAACCTTCCCGACGATGCGAATGGCAAACGTTTTACCTTTGTAAGTAATCACCCTTTGGGTGGACCTGATGGCATTGCTATTGGACAGTTGTTAGGACACCGTTACGATGGACGCATTCGTTATTTAGTGAACGATTTGCTGATGAACCTTCATGGCTTGGCACCTTTGTGCGTACCTGTGAACATCACGGGTAAACAAAGTCGCGATTTGCCCCGACTCATTGATGCCACCTTTGCGAGCGATAATCACGTTATTATGTTTCCTGCTCGACTGTGTTCACGTCGCGAAAAGGGCATCGTTCATGATTTGCCTTGGAACAAGGCTTTTATTAACAAAAGTGTTGAAACCCAACGCGATGTAGTGCCCATTCACTTTGAAGGACGCAACTCTGACCGTTTTTATCGGTTAGCTTCGTTAGGTAAGCGCCTCGGACTGAAGTTTAACATCGCTATGCTTTATTTGGCAGACGAGACTTTTTTACACAAACACAAGACTTTCAGAGTAACCATTGGCAAGCCCATACCTTGGCAAACCTTTGACCGAACAAAACGACCCGCTGAATGGGCTAAATGGGTGGAAGATAAGGTTTACTCCTTATAAGCATAAGTAGGTATTTAATACTAATTTTGAACATCTACTTCAATAACTAAAAGCAAACGATTATCAATTTCTATACATCATGCAAGCCATTATACCCCCTGTAGACAAGAAACTACTGAAGCAAGAACTCACATCGGAAAGACGATTGCGCTCAACAAACAAGGCTGGAAATGAAATTTACATCGTCACTTACCAACAAGCACCCAATGTGATGCGAGAAATTGGTAGACTGCGCGAAATAGCATTCCGTGCTGCTGGCGGTGGTACGGGTATGGAACTTGATTGGGACGAATTTGACACTTGTGAGCATCCTTACTATCAGCTCATTGTGTGGGATCCTGAAGAAGAGCAGATTTTGGGTGGATATCGTTTTTTGCCTGGAAGCGAAATTAAGTATGCTGCTGATGGACAACCTTTGTTGGCAACAAGCCATATGTTTCACTTCTCAGACGAGTTTCTGCATACTTACATGGCAGACACCGTTGAATTAGGGCGTTCGTTTGTTACACTTGAGTATCAGAGCACACGAGCTATGAGCAAGGGTCTCTTTGCACTCGACAACCTTTGGGATGGACTGGGCGCACTCACTGTTGTTATGCCTAATTTGAAGTACTTCTTTGGCAAAATGACCATGTACCCCTCGTTCAACCGCGAAGCACGCGACATGATTCTCTACTTCCTTAACAAGCACTTTGGCGATAAAGAAAAGTTGGTTACCCCCATCACACCGCTCCAAATTGAAACTCCGGTTGAAAAGCTTCAACAACTCTTTGTATGCGATGACTTTAAGAGCGATTATCGCATTCTTAATACAGAAGTGCGGAAATTGGGTTACAATATTCCTCCTCTTGTTAATGCTTATATGGGACTTAGCCCAACAATGCGTATGTTTGGCACAGCCATCAATCATGAATTTGGCAATGTGGAAGAAACAGGCATCTTGATTGCTGTCGATGAAATTTTGGAACAAAAGCGTATGCGACATATTGACACTTTTGTGAAAGAAAATCCTGACAGTCTTTGCATATTCGAACAAATCTTTAAGCCTAAAGCATAGAAGTCGTCTAAACTTTTCTGACGAAGATTTGCATGCTATCTTTATTCTTAATAAACATTAAAAAGGTGGCGACGCATTTTCTTTCTTCGTAACTTTGCACCGAAATATACGAAGAGTCTGAATAAATGAACGTTTTTGGGATAACAGAAGCTTAAATATTGCCTGCACGGCACAGTCCTTGCAGGCATTTGTTATGCTGTGACACGACAAGATTGTGCCACATCCCTCAACGACTACTTGAAGAACTATGCGACAACTAAAAATTAATAAAAGTATCACCAACCGCTCAAGTGCAGCGTTGGACAAGTATTTGGTAGAAATTGGACGTGAAGAACTTATCACAACGGACGAAGAAGTAGAACTCGCCCAGCGTATCCACCGTGGTGGACCTGATGGACAAGCAGCTCTCGATCGTTTGACACGTGCCAACCTACGTTTTGTTGTCAGTGTGGCTAAACAGTACCAAAATCAAGGACTCGCGCTCAACGACTTGATTGACGAAGGTAACCTGGGACTTATCAAGGCAGCACAGAAGTTTGACGAAACACGTGGTTTCAAGTTCATCTCATATGCTGTATGGTGGATTCGCCAAAGCATCTTGCAGGCTATCTCAGAACAAAGTCGTATTGTGCGCATGCCGCTTAACCAAGTTGGTTTTCAAAGCAAGCTCAGCAAAGCTATTGTAAACTTCGAGCAAGAATTTGAACGTCGCCCCTCTGTTGGCGAATTAGCAGAACTGCTCGACACAGACGTGAGCAAAGTGCAAGAAGCCCTTGGAACTAACGGCAAGAAAGTGAGCGTTGATGCGCCTTTTGCTGAAGACGACTCGAATAGCCTTATCGACGTTATGACTGATGATTCTGCTCCTGGCACTGATAACCAAATGGAAAAGGAATCACTCTCGTCGGACTTGGATGCCGCACTCAAAACACTCACTGACCGTGAACGTCAGGTACTGAAAATGCTTTTTGGCATTGGACGCAACGAAATGACTGCCGAGGAAGTTGCCAACACCCTTAACCTTACACGCGAACGTGTTCGCCAAATTAAGGAACGTGCATTGCGCCGTCTGCGTGAAGCTGACAACATCAACATTCTGACTAAGTATTTAGGATAATTCCATCCTTCCTAAAATACAAAAACATTACTGCGAGAAGCCTCAACAAGAGGTTTCTCGCTTTTATTTTTTGGGATAAGTAATAAGCAAAAAATAACTTGTGCAAAATGCTAAGCAGATTTGTACCAAGTTTATTTTTTGACCATTACTTACATAATCGGACGCACAATATCCACTTTCAATCCCAGCGCATCAATGATGCGGAAGAACATGCCGACTCCTGGTTCTATCACGCCTTTCTCTATGCGTGATATATAAGTCTTGTCTGTTCCAACTTTCTTGGCAAGCTCTGATTGGGTCATGTGCTCTTGCTTTCTTGCTTCATGGATTATCTGACCAACACAATAGTTGGTCGCTTCCTTTCTGAATGCTTCTCGTTCTGCAGTTCCTTCTGCACCATACTTGGCATCAAGAATGGCATCGAAACTGCTAATGTCATTTCTTTGCTGCATAATATTCCTTTTTAAGTTCAAGTGCCTTCTCTATCTCCTTTGAGGGTGTCTTCTGGGTCTTCTTCTGAAAACCATTGAACAGCATCACGATATTGCCCTCATCGAATATGAAGAACGCACGATATATATTACCATTATGGGTAGCTCTTATCTCAAACAGCCCATCCTTTATGAACTTTACAAACTTCTCACTCACTCTCTCCCGCATCTTCAGCACATCAAGCACATAGTCAATCTTCTTCTGTGCACCCATTTCCAAAGAGCGGTAAAACGTAAGGAAGTAGTCTTTGTAAACCAATATCTTCCGTTCTGTATTCATGCTGCAAAGGTAATACTTAAAGTTGATATATCATACAACTTTTGCAATTAAAATCCTTCCTATTTTGTATACACCACTTATTACTCCTTTTTGTAATAAAAATAACGCTATTTGCTAACATTTTGTTATATTTGCATCTAAAATAAAAACAAAGAAGGAATCTATAATGGATTTATTTATTAAAAAGAGCACAGACGAACTGTTGCTCGAAGCCGACAATGAAGGCGGCAAAGGATTGAAACGTGTGTTAGGCACGTGGGGACTCATCGCTTTAGGCGTAGGGGTAATTATTGGTGCTGGCTTGTTCTCAGTAACAGGTATTGTGGCAGGTGAACATACAGGTCCTGCCATTATTCTGAGTTTTGCTATAGCAGCTATTTGCTGCGCATTGGCAGGTTTGTGCTATGCTGAATTTGCTTCTATGATTCCCGTGGCTGGTTCTGCCTACACCTATTCATACTTCACCATGGGCGAACTTGTGGCATGGATTATTGGATGGGACCTTGTATTGGAATATGCCTTAGCTGCTATGACCGTGAGCATATCATGGAGCCGCTACTTCTGTGTAATAATGCACGATATAGGTATAAACTTACCTGTGGAATGGACAGCCTGTCCTGCTGACGGAGGCGTATTTAATCTGCCCGCTACTTTACTCATTGTACTTTTATCGCTCATCTTGATGCGCGGTACCAAAGGCAGTTCTAAGTTTAATGATTTCTTGGTAATTCTCAAGGTTTCTGTCGTACTGCTTTTCATTATCATTGGTTTTAAATACATCAGTTCCGACCATCTTACACCATTTATTCCTGAAAACACAGGTACATTTGGAGAATATGGTTGGTCGGGTGTATTGCGCGGAGCAGCTATTGTGTTTTTTGCCTTCTTAGGTTTTGATGCTATCAGTACCGCTGCGCAAGAAACTAAGAATCCGCGTCGCAATATGCCCATTGGTATACTCGGTTCCTTGCTTATTTGCACCCTACTCTACATGGTATTTGCTTTAGTAATGACAGGTGTAGTAGACTATCATGCCTACAAAGGGGCTGATAGCATTGCGCCAGCTGCAACAGCCATTGCCCACATGGGTGAAGTAGGAACAGATGGCGTTGTTGTACCAGCTTATCCTTGGTTAAACCGTGGCATTATTTTGGCTATTCTGTTGGGATATACCAGTGTGGTTCTTGTTACCTTGATGGGACAGAGCCGCGTATTCTACAGCATGAGCAAAGATGGATTGCTTCCGCCACTCTTCTCGCACTTGCACAAACGTTATCACACACCAGCTCGCAGCAATGCCCTGTTTATGACCGTAATAGGTTTGTTAGCCGGTGTGGTTCCTGCAAGTGTTGCAGGCGAAATGACCAGCATAGGTACGCTCTTTGCCTTTGCCTTGGTTTGCTTGGGCGTAATTGTAGTACGTCGCACACAACCTAAAGCGCCTCGCGGTTTTAAAACACCCTTTGTACCATGGGTTCCTGCAGCAGGTGTGTTATGTTGTGTAAGCATGATGCTGTTTTTACCTGCCGACACATGGATTCGTTTGGTTATGTGGATGCTGATTGGTTTAGACATCTATTCGGCTTATGGTGTAACGCATAGTGTGATTGGTGGAGGAACCAAACAACGTCATGGACAAACTGTGCTTAATATTATAGGAGGTTTTATTGGTGTGCTATGTGTCATCACAGGCTTTTGGCACCAACAAACCTTGGGGTGGAATGCTGATACTACCCTTTTCTGGATTGCAACTATCTTTGGTCTTGCCCATATTTTCTTCTTTATTGTAAGAGGATTTGTGGCGCATAAGCACGAATAAGAACGCTTCCCTCTTACAAGAAAGAACGCTTTCCTCAATAAAGAACACACAAACTAAAACAAAGACTATGAACTTATTTGTAAAGAAAACTGCAGAAGAATTACTGCAAGAAGCAGAGAATGATGGTGGACGCGGCTTGAAACGCGTACTGGGTCCTTTTGGACTGATTGCGCTTGGCGTAGGAGTCATTATCGGTGCTGGATTATTCTCAGTAACAGGTATTGTGGCAGGTGCTCACACAGGACCAGCCATTGTCATTAGCTTTGCCTTGGCAGCCATTGCATGTGCCTTAGCTGGTTTGTGCTATGCTGAATTTGCCTCAATGATTCCTGTGGCAGGTTCTGCCTACACCTATTCCTACTTCACGATGGGTGAATTGGTGGCATGGATTATTGGTTGGGACCTTGTGTTAGAATATGCTGTAGCTGCTGTAGCCATCTCTATTTCATGGAGCAAATATTTTTGCATCATGATGAACGACATTGGTTATGGCTTACCTATAGAACTCACGGCTTGTCCTGCAGAAGGTGGAGCCTTTAACTTGCCCGCAGCCATCTTGGTTGTTATTTTATCGCTCATTTTGATGCGTGGCACATCTGGCAGTTCTAAGTTCAACGACTTAATGGTTACACTTAAAATTGCAGTGGTATTGGCATTCATTGGCATTGGCTTTAAATATATCAACACTGATAACCTTACCCCTTTCATTCCTGCCAACACGGGTGTATTTGGCGAATATGGTTGGTCGGGCATACTGCGTGGTGCTGCTATTGTGTTCTTTGCCTACATTGGTTTTGATGCTGTGAGCACCGCAGCGCAAGAAACAAAGAACCCTCGTCGTAACATGCCTATTGGCATTATGGGTTCGCTCATTGTTTGTAGTGTTCTTTACATGGTTTTCTCACTGGTTATGACTGGCGTAGTTAACTACAAGGAGTATATTGGTGCTGACAGTATTGCCCCTGCTGCAACCGCTGTTGCTCACATGGGCGAGATGGGAGCTAACGGAACGATTGTTCCTGCCTACCCTTGGCTCAACCGTGGCATTATTGTAGCTATTCTGTTGGGATATGCCAGTGTTGTTTTGGTGATGATGATGGGACAAAGTCGTGTATTTTACAGTATGAGTAAAGATGGATTGCTTCCTCCGCTCTTTTCGCATTTACACAAACGTTATCACACACCAGCTCGCAGCAACTTATTGTTTATGGTATTGATCAGTATTTTAGCAGGTATTGTACCTCCAAGTGTTGCTGGCGAAATGACAAGTATTGGCACGCTCTTTGCCTTTTCATTGGTATGTTTAGGTGTTATTGTGGTACGTCGTACACAACCGAATGCACCCCGTAGTTTTAAAACGCCCTTTGTGCCTTGGGTTCCTGCTGCTGGATTAGTGTGCTGCATTGGTATGATGCTTTTCTTACCTGCCGAAACATGGATTCGTTTAGTGATGTGGATGCTTATAGGCATTGACATTTATTCGTTTTATGGCATAAAGCATAGTGTGATTGGTGGCGGTTCTGTACGTCGTCATGGTCAAACCATCTTGAGTTGCATCGGTGTTTTTGTAGCTTTTCTTTGCATTGTTACGGGCTTTTGGCACCAACAAACAGTAGGTTGGCACGAAAGTCACTTGATGTTATGGATTGCAAGTATCTTTGGGATTGCCCATATCTTTTTCTTCTTGGTAAGAGGATTTAAGAAATCAAGTATTAAGAATATCAAGTAATAAGTAATAGGTAATAAGTAATACAGACTATTGGATATCAAAGTTAAAAGTAATAAGTAGGTTTTCAAAATTAGTTTATACTATCAATACTGACGATTCCAAAAGCTATCATTTACACTTCACGCGCCAGCCTCACCCCGTTAGGGGTGATATAAGGTAGCCAGGTATGAGAGTGA
>UQPD01000094.1 GCA_900542795.1 uncultured Prevotella sp.
ATGTGTATAAGAGACAGAGCATTTACTTTGCTAATTAAAAATAAGGAACTACTTTTGCATCGTTATCCTAAAACAATCTTTTTACCTTAAGGAACTAATACCTATTAAAACATCGGGTGGTTTGTTGCAAAAACAAGCTACCTTTTTTTGTTGTGAAGTAAAAAGTTGAGTTCTTTTAAGAATACAAGCCCTGCTTTGGATACTGAAACGAACGTTTGCCTCACGCAAATCCTACTGAACATTAAACAACGCATTTCGCTAATCCCTTATAACAAAGAATGACAAAGAAAACCAAACACCTACTTGCTACTGCAAGCATTATTGTGGCACTGATTGTGGCTTCGTTTGTAGGCGGAGCTTTTTACTTAATAGACTATGCACTGAAACCTGGTGACCGATCGCGCGACGAACAAAAGGCGTGGAACGAAATAGATAGTACCTACCCTGGCATGATTGCTTGGCGCGACTCACTGCTGAAACAAAATGCTCTTAAAGACACCACGATACTTGCGCCCGATGGAGCTAAAATGCACGCTTGGTACGTGCGAGCTGACCATCCCACTGCAGCTACAGCACTGTTGGTTCACGGTTACACAGATTGCAGCATACGCATGATGCCTTTGGGACGAATGTATAACCGCGACTTACACATGAACATTCTGCTACCCGACTTGCGCAATGCAGGACGCACCGACGGCGACCACTTTCAAATGGGATGGTTTGACCGCTACGATGTGAAGCAATGGGCCAAGCTACTTCCCCATTTATTTGGCGACTCTGTGCAGGCAGTGGTTCATGGTGTGTCAATGGGAGCTGCCACAACAATGATGCTCTCGGGCGATGCTGACGTGCCTACTTGTGTAAAGACTTACGTGGAGGATTGTGGCTACACCAACGTACACGACCAATTTAGCAAAGAATTGCAAGAACGCTTTTCACTCCCTTCATGGCCACTTATCCCATTGGCTTCCGCCCTTTGTCAATGGCGCTATGGTTGGAACTTTGAGGTGGCTTCTGCCCTTAACCAAGTGAGTCAAAGCAAACGTCCCATGCTCTTTATCCACGGCACGGCTGATAAGTTTGTGCCCACTTGGATGGTACACCCTCTTTACCAAGCCAAACGCTCAGGCTACAAGGAATTGTGGTTGGTACCTCAGGCCGAACACGCACGAAGCTATCAACGCTATCCGCAAGAATACACACAACGTATAAATAGTTTTTTGCAGAAGACACTCAAATAAAAATTCAAAAAACCTACAAAAACTACATAGAATTTTGAACACAAAACTATCCTCTAAAACCTCAACACTCGAACCCAACCAAGGAATTCCACCTCGTCTGCTCTGGATGATGGCAATGGTGAGCGGACTCACTGTGGCAAACCTCTATTACAACCAACCCTTGCTCGAGGATATTCGAAAAGACCTCAATGTAAACGAGGTGCAAGCCAACCTCATCACCTTTGTAACACAAGTGGGCTATGCGCTCGGTCTGCTCTTAGTGGTGCCTTTAGCTGACATGTGGTCGCGACGCAAAATTGCTGCCACAAGTATGATTCTTGCAGCAATGATGGCAGTGGTTATTGCTTTTGCTACACGAGTGCAAGTGCTTTGGGCTGCCTCGTTAGTGCTCGGGGTGTGCTCCGTTATTCCACAAATGTTTGTACCCATGGCCCGCCTTTATTCGTTGCCACAGAACCAGTCACGCAACATGGGCTACGTGCTATCAGGTTTGCTGAGCGGTGTGCTTGGTGCTCGTGTCGTAAGTGGTTACGTGGGCGATTGGTTAGGCTGGCGCACTATGTTTGGGGTGGCTGCGGTCATTATGCTGGTTTGTCTTGTAGTAAGTTTGCGCATGTTGCCTCGCATGCGTCCCACCTACCAAGGCTCTTTTGCCGGACTGATGCACTCTATTCTGCGCATCTACAAAGAACACACACTTATTCGCCTCTATTCAGTGCGTGCAGCTTTTGCCTTTGGTAGTATGATGACCGTATGGTCGTGCATGGCATTCCACTTGGCGGGTGCTCCCTTCTACGCCAGTAGCGAGGCGGTGGGCATGTTAGGACTTTGCGGAATGGCTGGCGCAATGGCAGCCAGTGGCATTGGCCGTTTCATTCCTCGCTTTGGCATTATGCGCATTTCGTTAGTAGGCAGTTTGTTGCAACTGGCTGCTTGGACGATTGCTTGGTGCTTTGCCGACAGCTACCTGGGACTTATTACTACCATCATCCTTGTGGACATTGGCGCACAATGCCACCAACTCAGCAACCAAAGTGGCTGTTTAGCTCAAACACCACGGGCTACCAATCGCAGCAACACCATTTTCATGTTCCACCTTTTTGTGGGTGGAAGCCTTGGCACGCTCTGTGCTGGTTTTGCTTGGAATGCACTGCAATGGACGGGGGTATGCCTCTCGGGAGTGGCTTTTGCCTTGGTTTCGTTAGCTATTACAATCTTATTTAGGAAATAATAAAAAAGCATAGCGAATAATGAATAGAAGTACAATTCATTATTCGCTATGCTTATTTTTTGCTCCTAAAACTTCTAAAGAAGTATCAATGCGATGTCAATTTGAGTGTAGCAGATTTCAACCCTTTGGCTGAAGCCTTTACTGTGATGGTGCCAGGCTGCTCGGTTGTAGAAATGATGGCTGACATCTGACCCGAGAATACCTTCATCTGTGGACGCTGCAACGACTCAAGCGAAGCGGGATTGCCATTGGTACCTGCTTTATAGTGTCCAGCACCCGATACAGTATACTTAATTTCGTTGTCAGCTAAAGGACAAAGATTTCCATCCTTGTCAACCACACTAACAGTTACAAACGAAAGGTCCTTGCCATCAGCAGTCAAACTGGTGCGGTCGGCTTCTAAGCGAATGGCATAAGGAGCACCCGCTGTGTGCATCTCGCGCGTAGCTGCTACACGACCTTGTGCATCGTAAGCCACAACCTTAAGTGTGCCAGGTTCGTACTTAGTATTCATCCACATCAAACGATAACGACGTTGACGTTTAAAGGTGCGCTGCGACTCAGCATCAGCACTGTTATAAACTGTGACGGTTGTATCCTTCTCAACCATTCCCTGACTCTTACCATTGATAAAGAGTTCTGCCTTAGGGTAATTGGTGTAAACAAAGACAGGGGTGGTTTCACCCTCACGACCAGCCCAATTCCAATGGGGTAAGATATGAAGCGTCTCGGCTTGTTTATTCCAATGACTGCGATAGAGATAATAACGATCCTTAGGAATACCACCCATGTCGATAATACCAAAGAGTGAAGCATGGCTGGGCCAATCGGTGTAATAAGGCGAAGGTTCACCCAAATAGTCGAAGCCCGTCCACACAAACTCGCCCATACACCAAGGTAAGTCGTCATGCTGAATCCAATCGTCCTCGGGGAGGTTTGACCAAGAGCAATGCTCTACGTCATACGACGAAGCTTGATGATCGGGGTACTTAGCCATTGCCTTTCGCTCAACGGGGAACTTGTATACACCACGCGAACTAATGGTGGAGGCAGACTCTGTGCCAAGCAAAAAGCCTTGTGGCAACTTCTTGATGTTTTCAAGATATTTATGCGGACGATAGTTAAAGCCTGGTATCTCCATTGTAGCAGCCATACCATTATTTACAACTGCATCGGGATGATCCATTCCTTGTGTTACAGGACGTGTAGGGTCGAGTTGATGACAAAGTTGCTGCAAGCGATAGGCTATCTTTGTGCCACGGTCGCCATCGTCCTGGTCGGGAACTTCATTACCTATACACCACATCACGATGCTCGGATTGTTGCGATAGTGACGCACCAAATGGTCGATATCTCGCTCAGCCCATTCGTCAAAAAATTGATGATAGCCATTCTGCACTTTCGGTGTAATCCACTCATCGAACGACTCGCCCATAAGCATCATTCCCATCTCATCGCAAGCTTGCACCAACTCGGGCGCAGGCATATTGTGTGAAGTGCGAATAGCATTACAGCCCATGTCCTTGAGAATGCGAATTTGACGACGAATAGCAGCCATGTTTACTTCAGCACCCAAAGCTCCTAAGTCGTGATGTTGACAGATGCCCTTAAACTTAAGAGGTTGTCCGTTAAGGAAGAATCCCTTGCCTGCCTCCACCTTTACTTGACGAATACCAAAGGTGGTGGTGTAGGTATCCTTGAGCGTAGAGCCTTCATAGATACGCGACTCTGAGGTGTAGAGATTAGGTGTTTCTACGGTCCACAACTGCGGTTTGCTCACCACAAACTGCTGACTGTAATGTTGTGTTTGAGCACTCTCTGCCGAACATTTATTTTGCGCAACAACGTGCCCTGCTGCATCTTTTATTTCGGTCACAATGGTGTAGTCCTTCAACGATTTTCCTTTGGGAACTTCTAATTCCGTCTTTTGCGAAATGCGAGCAAAATCGCTGCCAATTTCATCGGTAATGACCTGCGTTCCCCACACGGGAACATGTGCATCTTCGGTCACAATGAGGTGAACATTGCGATAGATGCCAGCCCCTGGATACCAACGCGAACTCTCGCTTTGGTTTTCGAGACGCACTGCCAACTCATTTTTCACCCCTTGCTTTAAGAAAGGCGTTGCATCTACATAAAACGTATTGTAACCATAAGGCCAATACACAGCTTTTTCGCCATTGATATACACCTGTGCATGACTCATAGCACCATCAAACACCAAGGTGCAACGCTTGTTTCCCGTGAACTCAGGCACTTCAAAAGCAAGTCTGTACCAGCCCGTTCCTACAAAGGGTAAACCACCCGTACGCCCTGCATGCTCCATGGCTTGTGTTTGCCCATCTTGTGCAATAGCCGTGTTCTGTTTATCATTGTCAATGCTAAAAGGACCATAAATAGCCCAATCGTGAGGCACGCTAACAGTTTGCCACTTCGCATCATTATAGTCGGTACGCGCAAATTGTGCATTATCAATGCGCGTAAACTTCCAGCCTTTTTCAAGCTGACGTTCAGTGCGCTGCGCCCAAAGGTTAAAAGGCACAGATAAGAGGGCTGCACAGAACAAACATCTGGTTAAGTGTGTCATTTATCTTTTTATTTAAAATCTATTATTTGCTTGTTTTTTAGGAACTTCATTTGCAAAAAGCCTGCATAACCTTCGAAGGCTTGCCCTGCTGTGTAAAGGCTCCCATGTCGTAGGCTCCCCAGTTATCGAAGAACGTGGTATACGATTGTGGACGCCAATTCCCCCACACTTCGGGTTCCCAATAGAACACACCACTGCACACATCAATGCCCAACGCCTTAGCCTTAGTCATAAAGTCGGTTGTAACCTGTGTTGCCAAAGCCTCGTTTGCCTCGCTCTTTACACCAAACTCTGCCACAACCACAGGCACTTTATAGGTGTTGTGTACCTCCTTTATATAGTTAATGGCTTGCGTGTTCACAGTCAGCGGGTCAACGCCCTCTTGGTCCACTTGTGGATAGTGCGAAAATGCCACGGCATCGAACTTACCACCCTTAGCCTTAAACTGTTGCAACCACCATCGGTTGTCAGTTGCCTTGCTTGCCGTGTTAAGATGTAACATTACTTGGGCTTGAGGCAATACAGCCTTAGCTGCATTATAACCCGAGTTGTAAAGATTGACAAAATTCGACCATCCTGTGCTGATATCGCCTTGATCGTTCCAAAGCTGTCCTGTAGGATGCAACATGCCATTGCGCGTTTCGTTACCAATCTGCACCCACTTAGGCGTAACACCCGCAGCAACCACTGCTTGCAAAACACTGCGTGTGTGTGTAGCTACTTGCTTACTCAATGCTGCCAAACTTAAATTTTTCCAAGCTTCGGGCGTTTGCTGACGCGAAGGGTCTGCCCAAAGGTCTGAATAGTGAAAGTCTATCATCACATCCATACCAGCCTCCTTAGCTGCCTTTGCCTTTGCCACCACATCGGCAGTATTATTAAAATGGCATGCAGCATTCTCAGGATTTACCCACACACGTAATCGAATGGCATTCATTCCTAATTCTTTCATCAACACCGGACAGGTACGCATCTCGCCTGCTGCATTGTAAAACTGCTTTCCATCGGCAGCCATCTCAGTATACCAACTAATGTCTGCACCATGCACAAAAGTGGTTGTAGTTTCGGTCGGCTCATTAGGTGTAGGGGTTGGTTGAGGTGTAGGAGTAGAAGACTCAGGACTATCACTTCCACAAGCTGCAAATGTAATGGCAAACAATGCCAATAACGAATATATTTTCTTTTTCATGAATTTGGAGTTTCGGTTATGACAAAAATATGAATTATAAATTAAGTATACAATTTATTTCAAAAGTATTTTCAAGTTCTTGTTACCGACCCTCACAACGTAGCATCCCATGGGCAATGCAAGCGAAAGTTGCGACACCTTGCCTTGATAACAAATGCGTCCGTCTGCCGAAACAATGTTAACTGAAACAGGTATGGCGGTAAGAATATTAATTTTACCATTGGCAACGCTAACACATTTCTCCGTAAACTGCAATTCGGCTACCGAAGCCGCTACAGCCTCATCAGCAAACATTTGCCAGTTGCTACCATTTGCTACCAGTTGATAGCCTTGTGGCACAGTGGTAGGTGCAGCTGCACCAATGCGTGTAATGAGTTTACCTTTATGTCCGATGGCACAACTTTCATAATACTTTGAACGTTCTGTTACCGTTACATCGCTCTGCGAATGCAGTCCTACGGCACGACGCACAGCAATCATGCGGTTAATGGCATCCTGATCAGCTCCCACCCAGTGTGGCCAAAACACACAAGGAATACCTGGCGAAGAAAGCAAAAAGGCGTAAGCAGCCTGAATGTTGCCCGTATACTTATTTCCGTCACGATACGTGTCATGGTTATCAACAAAAGTCACAGCATAGCGATTGTATTTGTGGTGATGAATCATGCCCGCTGGGCGCCACGTTGTTTTGTCCTCTATCCACGACATATTGGCAAAATTATTCTTTGCCAAACCATTGTTTAAGGCTGCGTATTTCGAAGGAAAATCAAAAGCCATGCTCTGTTTCCCCGTAGCCTCAATCCAAGCAGCAACGGCATCGTAACTTCCATCCCAATATTCGCCCACCGACACATAAGGCTGCGAAGCTTGGTTGTAAATGCCCACGTATTTACCATTAAAACCTTTGCAAAAGTCGTAACGCCAACCATCGTAACCAAAATCACCATGCAGCCAACTAAGGTAAGCCACAATATCCTGCTGCACATAAGCCGAAGTATGATCAAGGTCGCGTGCGCCACTCCAATTTTCGCCTGTATCTTTTGCCCCTTTAGCAGTACCATACCAAGAGCCAGCCGACTTGTCGGTATTCATTTCATCGTCGCTGCAAATGTGGTCGGTAGTGAGTTGAAACGACCCATACGTGCCAAAATCATCGGTGGTAAAATTGCCCCAACCTGTGTTTCCTGCACGATGGTTCACCACTATGTCTGCTATCACTTTTACACCATTATGATGAAGCGTAGCAATAAGCGATTTCAAATTTTCTGCCGTTCCCCAACATGAGGTTTGGTTATTCCACTGACGCGGATGGTAGCCCACATTACTGCCACCCACAGCTCCCCCACCCTCAGCACTTGCCGAAGGAGGCAACCATACTAACGTAAAGTTTTTGCCAATCTCGTCAGCTTGTTCAGCAAGTTGTGTCCAACCTGTTTGCTTTTGCGAGTTCCAATAAAAACCTTGCAACATCACATCCTCACTCTCGACAGGGGCTTGCGCAAACATCGAAGCCGACAACAGTGCAAATAATAATACCGTAAAATGTTTCATATTGCGTAACTTATTAAATATAAGGAGCCCCACCCCACAAGGGATGGAGCTCTTTACTTTTTCTTAAAAACTCAACGTAATTTAATTGTTCGCCGTAATGCTATAGTCCATGTCATAGAGGTCTACTTTGATGGTAAATGATGTAGCACCCTCGGGTTCAATTAAATGCCAAGAATACTTTTCACCGCCAATCACAAACTTACCTTGCGCGGCTTCATCATCTTTTGCCGAAGCACAAAGGCAGTTGCCCTCGTTTGCCCAATCAAAGTTGCCATCTGCGCCAAAACCAGACCCTGGAGCTATCTTAAACCAATGCCAATCACCATAAGCAGGCACGTTTACTGAATATACACCATCAGCTTCTTTCGTCATGGGGTGACTCTTGTCTGTGCCTAACGCACCTATATAATAATAGCCTTTTTTATCAAACACAGGAGCAACGGGTTTTACCTTTACCTCAATGTTTTTGCTTACGCTTACACGCTTCGTTTTGTCAACTGAAGTCCACGCATAAACAGAGGCTTTAAGGGTGAGTGTACGCAACTCAGGACGACGTCCAAATTCTTTGGTTACCACTGCAGCCAAATCTGCTTTAGCCACCTTACCCTCTGCGATTGATAATGGGGTGGTACTACCATCAGCAGCTACCACATCGAGTGCTATAGAATCTGTCACAAAGTTCTCTGGTTGATCTACTGAGATTTGTGCCAATTCTAAACTATCTGCCGTGACCGTAGCCAAATCTATGTCGGCACAAGGAGTTATGTTGAGCGTAATTTGCTGAGCATCCTCCTGTGGACTACTCTGTGGAGCCGACCAATCCGTATAATCTTCATCGCAAGCTGTCAAGCAAACCATTGCCATCAAGCCTAAAACAATTTTCTTAATCATAACCATCTTTATTTTAAGTACTAAGTAATACATTCTAATTGAAACGATTAACATTACACTGAAAAAGGAATCTTAAGCATTCCCATTAGAATGTAATACCTTAATACTTACTACTCTTTATTCTTTAATAAGTCGGAATGCGCCTGTAATGTCGTTTACAATAACCAAATAATCAGCCTCGGTCTTCACGTAGATGTTTCCACCACCACTCTTAGCACCAACGCCATAGTAGCCCGACTTACAACTGGGCGTTTCGTCATACTTACTACCAATTTCCATTGCCCAATTATTGGCTTGGAATTTGAATTCGGTAGCAGCTGGCAAATGTATGTGCGTATACCAATCGTGATTGTTAGCACCTACTGCACTATTTACAGGAGTCATTGCCACACCATCGCCCCAATTATTGAAGCTACCATTCAAGTAAACTTGGTCGTAAGTGGTAGCATCGTCTGTCTTGGTGATGCTAATGCCACTCGCATTGCCCTCAGCCACTTGTTTGGTATCAATCGAAATCGTATAAACACCATTCTCTGTAGCCGAAATATTAGCAGCTCCACCATCGTTAATAACGAATTCGCCAAATGACGCACCTTGAGCTATCTGTGTAGCCCAATTATCGGTGAGCGAACCACGGAGTTTAAACGGTGTGCCTGCAGGCAAGTAGCCTGTCCACGACACTGTGCCATAACCCGTATCTTCGTTATAGCTATCGCCTGTGAGATAGAGCGGGAGCATACCTGTCATCAAGTCGCCACCCCAGCCACCTTCGCCGAAGCAACCACCAATGAGATACCATGTAACGGGTTCTGCCACTTCCATACGTTGGTAATAAGGCACATAAGTCAACTTCACAATGTTCGAATATACCTTAGGCGTAGAAGTTGTTTGTGCACTCAGGCGATAATAAACATTGACCTTTTCAGGCAGATCGGCAGCACTGCTTACGCCTAATTCGCGAAGCAAGAGCAAGTCTACATCGGCAGCGCCTAATTTATACTCGCACTTTGTTTTGCCTTCGTCATATTCTTTAATATTAGCATTTTCGGCAAACTTCAATGTGCCATCTGCTGCGGTTACCACCTCAGAGCCATCCTTGCTTACCACATACTGCAACTTGTAGTTCGTAACCAACGGCATACCGCCATAGTCGGGTTGGCTCCAAGTAAAGGCTATTGAATCGGTTGTATTTTTCAAGTCATAGGCATTGCCCGCCAAAGCTGGTGTGTTGAGCGTGAAACTCTCGGGCATGTGCAACACGGGGTTCGAGTCGTTATCATCGACACACGAGGCGAGGGTCAGTCCCAAGCCCATTCCCAATGCTGCTGTTGACAATATCTTATATAGTTTCATAATGCGTGTGATTAAGAAGTTTACTTAAAAAAGTTGAATGGTTTAAAAGTTGAAGGTAAGGCAGTTTGTTAAAGAAGTCGTCTAGACTTTTCTGACGAAGATTAGGTTTAAACTTTTATCTCTTCTAAATTCAATCTTTACCTTTCTTTTTGACCGCTTTT
>UQPD01000095.1 GCA_900542795.1 uncultured Prevotella sp.
AACGGCTGTTCGCCTAGGCCCAATTGCACACCTACGGCGTGCGTAGTTTGGTTTTGTTGCATACGGAAACCAGGCATGAGAGTGAGGGGAGCTTGTCTCCCCTCACTCTCATGCCTGGCTACCTTATATCACCCCTAACGGGGTGAGGATGGCGTGTAAAATTCTTGATAATTCTATCAAATATTATGCAGAAAAATTGCGAATTTTAATTTACTTCATGTTATTAAGCTTGATGGCATCTTGATCGTCGTACTGCTTTTGAAGGCGAACAAGTTCCTTCATAAGGCGAGCGGTAATCTTTTCGGTGCCAGGTTTGCCATAGATGTTGTGCATCTCGTGTGGGTCGTTGTTAAGGTTGTAGAGCTCCCAACGGTTGATGTCGTTGTAGAAGTGCATAAGTTTGTAACCATCTGAGCTACGAACACCATAGTGACGCTTCACGGCATGTTCTGCGGGATATTCGTAGTAGTGGTAGTATAAGCTCTTGCGCCAATTCTTGGGATGCTTGCCTTGAAGCAAAGGCAAAAGACTCTTACCTTGGATGTCGGCAGGAATAGGAGCACCAGCTAACTGAAGGAATGTAGGAGCATAGTCGATGTTCTGAACCATCTCTTTGATGTCGCCACGGGTTTTGAAGCCCTTGGGAAGACGCATAACGAGAGGTGTATTGAATGACTCTTCATACATGAAACGCTTGTCAAACCAACCATGTTCGCCCATGTAGAAACCTTGGTCTGAGGTGTAAACCACGAGCGTAGAGTCGAGCAAACCTGCTGTTTTAAGGTAATCGAGCGTACGACCAATGTTATCGTCGAGTGACTTAACCACCTTAGCGTAGTCGCGCATGTAACGTTGATACTTAAACTCGGCAAGTGCTTTACCAGTGAGGTGACGGCGATTAAAGTCGAGTGTTAATGAATCGTAGAAGTAATCGTATTCTGCACGGTCGCGACTATCAAGACGACCAATCATGTTTGTGTAGTTAGGGGTGAGAAGTGTGTTAGCTCCTGGCGTATACATCTTCGTGTCATACACAATGTCCATGTGCTTGTCAATCTGCATCTCGGCAGTTTTTGCAGCATCACGTCCTTCATAGTCGTCATAGAAGTTCTCGGGCATAGCGAAGGTCTTGTCTTCATATTCACGGAGATACTTCAGTTCGGGCAACCAGTTGCGGTGGCAAGCTTTGTGGTGGATAAAGAGAATAAAGGGCTTCGATTTGTCGCGCTTATGCTCCATCCAGTCAATCGCCTTATCCGTAACAATGTTGGTAACATATCCCTTTTCGCGTGTTTGGCTACCATCCATATTGATAAAGTTGGGGTTGTAGTAGTCACCCTGAGCAGGAAGGATGTTGAAGTAGTCGAAACCCGTGGGAGTGCTTACCAAGTGCCACTTACCAATAATGGCAGTTTGGTAACCAGCCTTTTGCATAAGCTTAGGCATTGTTTGTTGCGAACCATCAAAGATGCCGTGCTCGTTGTTAGTAAAACCATTCTTGTGACTGTGCTTACCTGTAATCATACAAGCACGGCTGGGACCTGAGAGGGAGTTAGCTACGAATGAGTTTACAAACTTTACGCCATCGGCAGCAATGCGGTCGAGGTTGGGTGTATTAACAAAGCGATTGTCATAGCAGCTCATCATTTGAGCTGTGTGGTCGTCGGTCATAATGTAGACCACGTTGTAGCGCTGTGCCTGACTTGCTACACTGGCAAGCATGGCAGGTGCAAAGATAAGAAGTGACTTTTTCATAGAAAGGTGTGTAGCCTGCGACTCTAAAGCTACTTAAAGTAAAAAAGCGAGCGAGGCTGTTTAAAGGGAATATAAAAAGTCCCCACGTTATGTATTGGACTTATGTGAATACATAACGCAGGGGCTAAGTGTGTTTTTATTTTAAGTAGGTGTTCAAAAATAAGACTTACTGATAGTATAAAAGAATACCTACTTTGGGGTAAGGAATTAGCTCTTCTTCTGTGTCATGTTATAGACGATGTCCATAATCTGCTTACCGAGTGCGTCAGCCTCTTCCATGGTGTGAGCCTCAGAGTAAACACGGATGATAGGTTCGGTGTTACTCTTGCGGAGGTGTACCCATTTGTCGGCAAAGTCAATCTTAACACCGTCAATGTCTGTAACTTGCTCGTCCTTGTAGAGTTCCTTAACCTTCTGCAGAATGCCGAAGATGTCGGTAGTAGGATCGAGGTCGATACGATTCTTGGCAATGTAGTATTGAGGCAATGAATCGCGGAGTTCAGTAGCACGCATACCCGTCTTAGCCAAATAAGTAAGGATAAGAGCAATACCTACGAGAGCATCGCGACCAGAGTGAGCAGCAGGATAGATAACACCACCATTACCTTCACCACCAATAACGGCACCTGTTTCCTTCATCTTGGTAACAACGTTAACCTCACCTACGGCAGCAGCAGCGTAGTTGCAACCATACTTTTCGGTAACATCGCGCAAACCACGGCTTGAAGAAAGGTTTGATACGGTAGGACCAGGTGTATGCTTCAATACATAGTCAGCACAAGCCACAAGGGTATTCTCCTCGCCAAACATAGTACCATCTTCGCAAACAAGTGCAAGACGATCTACATCGGGGTCAACTACAATACCAAGGTCATGACGACCCTTACGGAGCAAGTTGCGAATTTCGCTAAGGTTTTGCTTCAAAGGTTCAGGGTTGTGAGCAAAGTTACCTGTAGGTTCAGTGTTAAGACCAGTAACCGAGGTTACACCAAGCTGACCAAGGAGTTTAGGCATGATGATACCACCAACCGAGTTAACAGCATCAAGGGCTACAGTGAAGTGTGCACGACGGATAGCATCGATGTCAACGAGCTCAAGGTCTTTAACCATCTCGATGTGACGTTGGTCGTAGCTAAGGTTCTTAGTGTAGCAACCCAAGCAGTCAACATCAGCAAACTCAAAGTTGCAGTTGTTGGCAAGGCGTACTACCTCCGAAGCTTCTGCAGGAGGAAGGAATTCACCTTTCTCGTTAAGGAACTTAAGAGCGTTCCACTGACGAGGGTTGTGACTTGCAGTGATGATGATACCGCCACAAGCGTGTTCCATAGTTACGGCAATCTCTGTGGTAGGAGTTGAAGCCAAACCTATGTTTACAACGTCGAAGCCCATGCTCATGAGGGTGCCACATACGCAGTGACTTACCATTTCGCCAGAGATACGGGCGTCACGACCTACTACGATTTTACGACGGAAAGAACGGCTCACTACGTTTTCGCGTAATGCTGCAAATGCCGATACCGACTTAGCGATGTCTACAGGATTAAGCGTATCGCCTGTGCGGCCGCCAATGGTGCCGCGGAAGCCTGAGATGGATTTAATAAGTGTCATAGATGTATGTTGTAACTGTATATATGTTTTGTATGTATTTACTACATGCTTCTTAGAGCTTTCAAAGTTAGCCGTTTTCGGTGGCAGAAAAAAGAAAAAAACCGTTTTTTTTATGCCTTTTTCTTCATTTTATAATGAGGTAAGGGTATAGGCAGGGAATATTGGGGACTTTTTGGCTGATTTGTCGGAATGGTGTGGATAAGTTCTTTTAAATGCCTACTTACTTTGCAAAAACAAGTTCGCTCTGCGAAGCTATAATATGTATGCTTCGCAGAGCGAACTCGTTCTTTTTATTTAGAAATGCAACTATCGTAATTCAATTTGTTCAGATTGCACATTTTGGTGCATAAACATGGCAGCACTTTGGTTAAACTTCTCTGTGCTTTCAGTGGTGAGATACTTGCACGTGCCACCTTGCGAAAGCTTTTGTCGCAATTCATCATGACGTTCAAGATATTGCTGCAAGGAGGCAGCCACATATTCGCCTTGTGGCACAATGCGTACACCAGGAGGTGTGTATTTTAAAATCTTGTTCATCAACAAGGGGTAGTGTGTGCAGCCCAATATTAAAGTGTCAATTTGGGGGTCGAGTCGCAAGATGCCTTCAATGCGCTTCTTTACAAAATAATCAGCCCCAGGAGAGTCAAACTCAAAGTTTTCAACCAAGGGAACCCACATGGGGCAAGCCAGTCCTGTAACCGTAATGTCGGGCCACAACTTGTGTAACTCAAGCGTGTATGAACCCGAGTTAACCGTGCCTTGTGTGGCAAGCAAACCAATGTGGCGTGAGTGAGAGAGCGGACCTACGGCTTCAACCGTAGGACGTATAACGCCCAACACACGACGTGAAGGGTCGAGCTTAGGAAGATCGACCTGCTGAATCGTGCGCAAGGCTTTGGCTGATGCCGTGTTACATGCTAATATCACAAGTTGACAACCCTGTTCAAAAAGGGCTTGCACAGCTTGCAGCGTGTAACGATAAATGATATCAAACGAGTGAGAACCATAAGGAGCACGCGCATTGTCGCCTAAGTAGATGTAGTCGTATTGAGGCAGCATCTGTCTTATTTGGCGCAAGATGGTGAGACCGCCATAACCGCTGTCAAACACACCAATACGAGCTTGTCTTGTAGGGATGGGTGTAAGCATTATTGGGGAATTTAAACCAAATGGTTAATTGAAGATTACTGACCTTGACCTTGCGAGAGCTGAGCAAGTTTTTCCTTTACAGCCTCCGTAGCATCTTCGCCAACTGTTGGGTTAATAAAGGGGTAATCACCTTTAGCCGTGTTTAAGACATATTCGTAGCCACGTTCCAAACCTACAGCCTGAATAGCCTTGTTCAGTTTGTGGCGAATAGGTTGCAACAACTGTTCGTGTGTAGTACGCAGCAAAGAATCAGCCTGTTGGCGATAAGCCATGCCACGTTCAAGCGATTGTTGCAAGTCTATCTGACGTTTCGTAAGAATGTTTTGTGTAAACTGCTTTTGTCCTGCTAAGAATTCAGCATAACGACGACGAAAATCTTGTTCGTTATATTCAGTCTCAGCTTTATACTTATCGCGCAACTGTTGCATGCTTGCTTCAACTTGTGCATATTCGGGCAAAGTGCAGAGCAAAGAGTCTGCGTTGAGATAGCCAAACTTTACAGTGCTTTGGGCATTGGCGCTAACACCCAGAACAATAAAGAGCGCAAGGAGCGCACAACGTAAGTTTTTAAAGTATTTCATACAGATAAGTGTGTTACAAATGAGTGGATTGCCAACAATGTGATACATTGGGGTCGTATATTTCACGGCAAACTTACAGTTTTTAGTTGAAAGAGCGAAGTCATTGACGCACGTTTTTTGATGATGTGTGCGTTTTTTGTCTCAAACAACCCCTTTCCCTACATAAAGGGAGAAGAAAAGTGCACATGTTTCAAAAAATTAAACCTCTCAGTGTTTTATAATTCGCGAAAGTTTGTAATTTTGCGGTGTGGAAAGTTGGCGCGTTCAGCTCACACTCCTTATATATATAGGTGTAAGCCTAAAAAGGTAGAAAAACCTCTTGTCTCGTGCAGAGCCAAATGCACCCCTATATAATAGGAGTAGAAGAAAAAGCAGAGCGCACCCATACGCCTCAAAAAATAGTAAACAACAATTTTTTTTATAGTAAAACTATTATGGCATTTTTATCTAACGAAAAGCTTTTGATCGTCGGTGCCGGCGGTATGATTGGTTCAAACATGGTACAGAGCGCTTTGATGCTCGGTCTCACTCCTAACATCTGTCTTTACGATATCTACGAACCGGGTGTACACGGTGTGTTCGACGAAATCCAGCAGTGCGCTTTCCCCGGTGTAAACGTAACTTATACCGTTGATCCTAAAGAAGCCTTCACTGGTGCCAAGTATATCATCTCTTCAGGTGGTGCTCCCCGTAAGGATGGCATGACTCGCGAAGACTTGCTCAAGGGTAACTGTAAGATTGCTGCCGAATTCGGTGACAACATCAAGAAGTACTGCCCCGAGGTAGAACACGTTGTAGTTATCTTCAACCCCGCTGACGTAACAGCCCTCACAGCTCTTATCCACTCAGGTTTGAAGCCCAACCAGCTTACTTCACTTGCAGCTCTCGACTCAACTCGTTTGCAGCAGGCTCTCGCCCTCGAATTTGGCGTACAGCAGGATAAGGTAACTGGTGCTCACACTTATGGTGGTCACGGCGAACAAATGGCAGTATTCGCATCACAGGTTAAGATTGATGGCAAGCCCCTTTCTGAAATGGGTCTTTCAGCTGAGCGTTGGGAAGAAATCAAGCACCACACCGTACAGGGTGGTTCAAACATCATCAAGCTTCGTGGTCGTAGCTCATTCCAGAGCCCTGCCTACAACGCTGTTAAGATGATTGAAGCTGCTATGGGTGGCGAACCCTTCACTTTGCCCGCAGGTTGCTATGTAAACTGCGACAAGTTGGGTTACAAGAACGTAATGATGGCTATGCCTACTACCATCGACAAGACTGGTGTTCACTTCACTGCACCTCAGGGTACTGAAGAGGAAATGGCTTCACTCGCTAAGTCTTACGAACACCTTTGCAAGATGCGCGATGAAATCGTAGAACTCGGCATCGTTCCTGCTGTAGCAGATTGGACTAAGGAAAATCCTAACCTCTAATTTTTAGGTAAAAACATTTACCGCTTCAGTATCACTCCATTGGGGGGGATATAAGGTAGCCAGGTATGAGAGAAGAGCAATGTCTCCTAACTCTCATGCCTGGCTATTTTTTGCAATAGTCCTCCATATCGTATGTAGCAGATGTGTAATAGGGTTGAGATAAGTAGGTATTCAAACTTCTTTTATCTGAAATTGGTGACTAACACCATTTCGAATAAATAATCACTCGTGGCTTTTTTGTAAGCATACGTGAATTCGCTTGAAATTCATTCAGCAATACATAATACATTGCTTTCTCCCCCTTTTCCTGTTTAAAAGGCGTGTGTTTCAAAAAATTTCGTGTATATTTGCACGTTCAAAGGCGTGTAAAGTCCAAAGTGTGCCTAAACGGAATCTCTGCACGCCCTCATCCTTATTTGGAAAAACAAATAATAATAAAATTAAATAAACACACAATCAACAATGCAAAACAAAGGATTTGTTAAAGTAATTGCAGTGTTACTCTCCTTGATTTGCCTCATGTACCTCAGCTTCTCGTACCCCACACACAAGTACGAACAGCAAGCTGAGCAAATGACAGCACAAGGAAAGGACGGCGCAGCTTACCTTGACTCAATGCGTAACGAGACTGTATGGCTCGGCAAAACGCTCAAGGACTGCGAAGCATTGCAAATCGGCCTGGGTCTTGACCTTAAGGGCGGTATGAACGTAGTGCTCGAAGTTAGTGTACCCGACGTGGTGAAGAACCTCGCTGGCGAAAGTGCTAACGACGCTAAATTTAAAGAAGCCTACAACAAGGCTATTGCCGAAACTAAGAGCGGTGATATTGACTTTGTTGACGCCTTCGTTAAAGCCTACGCTGCTGCTAACGGACAAAACAAACTCGGCGGCATCTTCGCCTCAAAGCTTGGCGAAAAGAACATCAGCTACAACTCTTCAGATGCTGACGTTAAGAAAGCTCTCAACGAAGAAGTTAACGCTGCCGTTGAAAACTCTAACAAGGTAGTTCGCTCGCGTATCGACCGCTTCGGTGTGGCTCAGCCCAACATCCAAATCCTTCGCGGTAAGGGTCAGATTGGTCAAATCATGGTAGAAATGCCTGGTATCAAGGAACCCGAACGTGTACGTAAACTCCTTCAGGGTAGTGCCAACCTCGAGTTCTGGGAAACTTACACTTTGGCTGAAGTTCAGTCATCGCTCCTTAGCCTCGACAAGCGTCTTGCTGGTACCGATACTGACACAACAGCTGCCGACACTACAAAGGCTGCTGCTGCCAAGACTACCGCTGCTAAGAAAACAAGTGGTGAAAACCAACACCCCTTGCTTAGCAAGCTTGCACAAATTCAGGGCATGCAACCTAACAACTGTGTAGTAGGTTATGCCACTGCTAAGGACACGGCTGCAATCAATGCCATGATCAATAGCGAAGCCGCTAAGGCAGTTCTTCCCGCCGACCTTCGTTTGGCTTGGGGCGTAAAGAGCGCCAGTGGTATGAAGGCTAACGTATTCGAACTCTATGCACTTCGCGCCGTCAATGGTCAGCCTTCAATGCAAGGCGACGTAATTGCTGATGCTAAGGACGAATTCGAACAGCAGTATCATCGTCCCATCGTAAGCATGACCATGACTACAAGTGGTGCTCGCGATTGGGCTGCACTCACTAAGAAGAATCTTAAGAAGTGTGTTGCCATTGTGCTCGATGGTTACGTATATAGTGCTCCTGTAGTACAGAGCGAAATTACAGGTGGTAACTCACAAATCTCTGGTAACTTTACTACCGACGACACACGCGACCTTGCTAACGTGCTCAAGAGTGGTAAGATGCCCGCTCCCACTAAGATCGTACAGGAAGAAACCGTAGGTCCGAGCCTCGGTGCAGCTTCAATCCAAGCAGGTTTCACGGCTTGTGTAGTTGCCTTCGTATTGTTGATGATCTTCATGTGCTGCTTCTATGGTCTCATCCCTGGTATGGTAGCTAACCTTGCTTTGATCCTCAACTTCTTCTTCACCTTCGGTATTCTCACCTCATTCCAAGCAGCCCTCACCATGAGTGGTATTGCAGGTATGGTGCTTTCATTGGGTATGGCAGTAGATGCCAATGTGCTTATCTACGAGCGTACTAAGGAAGAACTGAAGGCTGGCAAACAGCTTAAGACTGCCCTTGCTGAGGGTTATGGCAATGCCTTCTCAGCCATCTTCGACTCGAACCTCACTTCTATCATCACAGCGGTTATCCTCTACAACTTCGGTACAGGTCCTATCCGTGGTTTCGCCATGACACTCGGCATCGGTATCGTATGTTCGTTCTTTACAGCTGTTTGGGTTAGCCGCATCATCTTCGAACACTTCCTCAACAAGGACAAGTGGCTCGGTTTAACCTTCACTACTGCCCTTTCTAAGAACTTCCTTACTAAGGTCAATGTGAACTTCATGAAGATGGGTACTCGCTCAATCTATGTATTCATCATCGGTGCAATTATCGCCATTGGTTTCCTCTCAACACGTGGTCTCTCAAGCGGTATCGACTTTACAGGTGGTCGCAACTACGTAATTGAGTTCGAACAGAAGGGTGTAACTCCCGAACAAGTTCAGAAGGCTGTAGCTGAAAAGGTAAATGCTAAGGATCCTAATGCTACAGTGAGCGCCATCGCTATTACCACAACCAGCAATGAGGCTGTACGTCTTTCAACCAACTACCGCATTGCTGATGACAACGAAAATATCGACCAGGAAGTAGAGCGCTTCATCTTTGATGCACTTCACGATGCGAAGCTTATCAATGCCGACTACCAGACCTTCATCGACCGCGATAATCACACAGGTGGTTCAATCATCTCGGCACAGAAGGTAGGTCCTACTGTAGCTGCTGACATGGTACGTGGTGCTGTCACTGCTGTGTTGCTCGCCTTGGTAGCCATCTTCCTCTACATCCTCGTACGCTTCCGCAATATCGCCTTCTCAGTAGGTTCAGTCGTAGCACTTGCTTTCGATACCTTGCTCGTAATTGGTGTATATTCAATTTGCTGGGGTTGGATTGGCTTCTCGCTCGAGGTTGACCAAACCTTTATTGGTGCAATCCTTACCGTAATTGGTTACTCTATCAACGATAAGGTGGTAGTATTCGACCGTATGCGTGAGAACTTGCAACTCCATCCCACAATGAAGCCCTTCGACCTCTTCAATATGTCACTCAACAGCACCCTCACGCGTACCGTGATGACTTCGCTCACCACTTTGCTCGTGTTGCTTTGCATCTTTATCTTGGGTGGCGACAGCATCCGTTCGTTTGCCTTTGCAATGATCTTGGGTGTAATCTTCGGTACGCTGTCATCTATCTTCCTCGCTGCTCCTATTGCTTACCGCACTTTGAGCCGCAAGGAGAAGTAACCTTATCTTGCAAAAGAGTTCATTAAATAAATACTAAAGCGGAAAGCTGCGCAACGCATACGTGTTGTGCAGCTTTTTTTTAGTGGATGTAATGTATAGAAGTAGTCTAAACTTTTCTGACGAAGATTAGATTTAGTTATGTTCAAAAAATAACTTCCGCAGAAATATTGCGCCATCCTCACCCCAT
>UQPD01000096.1 GCA_900542795.1 uncultured Prevotella sp.
CGCGTAAGATCGTCGGCAGCGTCAGATGTGTATAAGAGACAGGTTTAAGGATGTGCAAAAACCTTTTTCATAAAATACCTTTGTGGAAAACAATTCAATAAATAATATGATGCGTATAAAGAAAACCTGTATTCTTTTCTTTGCTTTGCTCTTTGCTGCTTGTTCGGGCATTGAAGTGGTTGAAGATGAGGATGGACAAGGAAGTGAAAAACTTTCGACTGTGCGTGTGTTTACTCGTGCTGCTTCAAGTACTGACAAGGTGTATCCGTTGAAAATCTATGCTTTTGATGAAAGTGGACGTATGCGTGTAAGTCAGGTGGTGAACTCGGATAAGGATAAGGTGAATTTGCGTTTGCCACAAGGAGAACCTGCTCGTGTGGTGGCTATTTCTGCAAATGAGAATACATATGATTTGCCTCAGGATATTTCTTTGAACTCGCTCATTAAGGCGAAGAATCCTCAGTTGGATGAGGATGCTTCTGATTTTGTTAAACAGCTGGCAAGGGGATATGCTACGGATTATCCGTTGCAGATGGCTGTTGCTGATATTGTTCCGTCGAGTGCTACGGCTGCTCTTGATTTGCAAATGCACTATCAGATGTCTTCTTTGAAATTTAGAATTGTAGGCTTGCCTGTTGAGAAGTCTTCGGCTTACGTCACGGTGTCTTCGCCTTATGAGGGTGTGACTTTAGGAGGTGAACGTAAGGGTAGCCAAAGAACTGTAGTGCCTCTTGCTTATGATAGTAAGTTGGGATGTTGGAACTCGGGGGCTGTGTATATTTTTCCTACTTCGAACAATCAAACTAATTTTACCATTGCTTATAATAATGAGGAGGGTGAGAACTTTGCTCAGGTAACTTATATGGCATCTTTGCAAGCTGGACAGCCTTATGAGATTTATGGTTTGTTGCAAGATGGTGATTTGAATGTGTCGGGAAGTGTTACGCCTGCTAAATGGGCTACTCCGATTGCTTTCTCGTTTGACTTTTCATCGAATAGTAGTACGATTCTCAATGGGGATGGCCATGTTATTACGAAGCCTTCGGGCAGTAGCGATGAGTTTGTGGTGGATGCTTTTCCGAAAGAACTTTCTGTATGGGAGGATCATGTGGTGATGGGCGTGAAGCCTGATAGTGATGGTAACACTGCCACTTTGTTGCTGGTGTCGCTTAAGGATTATGCGGATGTGGCTTCGGCTCTGCATGCTAAAAAGTCTACCATGGCAGCTTCTCTTGCTGAAGAGGCTGAGGAGGGGAATATAACTTCGTGGCGTATTCCAACTGGTGAGGATGCGATGACCTTGCGCAATGTTTATTTGAAGAATTCGGATGAATTGGAAACTTTGTTTGAAGAGTTGGGTGGTGATATGTTTGTGTTGACGGATGGTTCGGGCAAGAGTATTCGCTATCTTTGCAATGATGCTAAGATGACATATAGTTTTAAGACTGGCCCAAGTTATGGCAAGATTACAGATGCTGGGGCTACTGTTACAAGTTATCATTTGCGTTTGGTGACGGATGTTAAGGTGAGATTGAAGGGTGGGGCTAAGAATTAGTCTGTTCTTCCCAAAAAGAAATATTACTAACAAAAATAAATAAGTATCATGAAAAAAGGATTTTTTGCTTCTTTATTAGGATCGTTCGTTTTTATGGGATTGGTAGCTTGTTCTTCGGAGGTTGCTTCCATTAGTGATGAAGAAGTGGCAAGTGTTCCTGTTGAGGTAACGTTTACTGGTTTTGATGTGTCGGTTCTTCCTGAAGCTCCTAAGAAGGTTCGGTCTCGTGCTACGGCTGATGATGCCAAGGTGTCGCGCATTGCTTTTAAAGTGTTTGAAATTCCTTCAGGCAAAGAAGTGTTTTCTACTAAGAAGAGTAAAGGTACGGATGGAGATGACTTTAATCGTGTGACATGTCATTTGCCTATTGGTGGTTACACTTTTGTGGCTGTAGCTCATAGGGCAAAAACTACGGCGTCTTTAGCTGCTAACATTGTATCGGATACAGAAGCGACAATTTCTGAAAAGACTTTGCCAAAAGAGGTTTATGCAACAGTTTTGGATAATGTGCTTGTTGATAACAATACAACAACGGAAGTTGCAATAAACTTTGGTAAGCGTGTAACTTCTTCTTTCTATTTGAATATTACAGATGCTTTTCCTGCTATTGTAAAAAAGTTGGAGATTGTGTTAAACCCTTCGCCAGATGTGGCTTCTAAACCTTATACGCTTAATCCAACAACAGGCTTATCACCTAAGGCTCAAACTTTTCAAGCTGAAGTAATTCGTCCTGAAAATGGAAATTTTTCGTTTCCTATTAGATTCCAAATTCTTCTTGCTTCAGCCGAGCAGACAATGGATGTTGTTATAAATATGAAGGATGAGAAGGGCGAAGTGCTTTATACGCGTACGTTGCACGATGTTTCTTTCAAGCAACATCGTGTTACAGAAGCCAAAGGCACTTTCTTTAGCTCAGACGTAACAGGTAGCTTTGATTTTGACATCCAAGATGATGAACAAGTTACTGTTCCATTGTATCCCCGAAATTAGGTTATTTCACGAATAGATTGGTAGTATATAATCTCCATGAATGAATCGCGAATTTTCAAAAATACTTTTTGAAGATTCCTGGTTTGTTCATGGGGATTTTTGTTTTTTCGATGGTAGTCAAGATTAAATTATCCGCTTTTAAGTAAATTATCTGCTTAAAAGTGATGCAGTCTCGTTGAAATTTTATACTTTTATCCCCGAAAACAATAATGTTTCTTGAAAATGGCTGAAAGTATTTTATTATACCATGGCACTAATGCCATTGTGCAACACCCAGAGATAAGGATTGCTGGTTATAATAAGGATTTTGGTTTTGGATTCTATTGTACAAATTTGGAAAAGCAAGCACAACGATGGGCTATATCCAAACGTAATCCGCATGTGGTTTGTGTTTATGAGTATTGCCCCGATTTAAGTTTGAATGTGAAAACATTCACTGAAATGACTGATGAATGGTTAGACTTTGTGGCTCTTTGTCGCCATGGTTCGACTCATCCTTACGATATTGTCGAAGGTCCAATGGCAGATGATGAGGTGTGGGACTATGTGGAAGCTTTCCTTGAAGGGCGTATTTCGCGAGAAGCTTTTTGGGCGTTGGCGCGTTTTAAACATCCTACTCATCAAATGCTCTTTTCAACTGATAGGGCTTTAGAAACTCTTACTTATCAATCGTATTATATATTATGACCAACAAATACTTTCCAGATGAGCAGATAACATACAATGATCTCTATTTTGTTTGCTACATGATAGAGCGGGTGGCTCGTGCGCTTCATCAACGTAATCGGTATGTGGCTGAAAAATTGGGAAGTGATGGTCTGCTTCATGAACTCTCTGTGGCACCAACTAATCATTGTCTTAATCCCCTTCAGGTGGTGGATGATTGGATAGAATATTACAAACTTGCAGAGGGAAATGTGGATGTAACTAAAGTTGATCCGCGTTTTACGGATAAGGTGCCTACTGCTACTCAAATGGGTAGAGTGTATGCTCGACTTGTAAAATCGGTTGACCAATTGGATAATTGGCCTGAAACAATCTTGCAAGTTTACCGATCTCCGATATGTGATGCAATCGATAATTACAATGCAAGTGCCTATTACGAGCCGAGTTATGTGCAAGCTCGTGCCTATTTTAATGGCGCGTTTTGAATAAGTGTCTTTGAACATCTACTTAATTGTCCCATCTAAGGGTTAATCGAACATACGTTTATGCGCGATTTTAAAGATATAAAAATTGCTGTAGCTGGTACGGGCTACGTTGGTTTGAGCATTGCTACTTTGCTTGCTCAGCATCATCAGGTGACTGCTGTGGATGTAGTTGCTGAAAAGGTTGAAAAACTTAATAAAAAGATTTCGCCTATTCAGGATGACTATATTGAAAAGTATTTGGCTGAAAAGCCTTTAAATTTGATGGCTACTTTGGATGGTAAGGCGGCTTATGCTGATGTTGACTTTGTGGTGATTGCTGCACCTACGAACTACGACCCTGTGAAGAATTACTTTGACACGTCGCATGTTGAGGAGGTGATAGACCTTGTGCTTGAGGTAAATCCGGATGCTGTGATGGTGATTAAGTCGACCATCCCTGTTGGTTACACGCGTAGTCTTTATGTGAAGTATGCCCTTAAGTTTTTGACAGACCCTGCACTGAAGGGTAAGCATTTTAATTTGTTGTTCTCGCCAGAGTTCTTGCGTGAGAGTAAGGCACTTTACGACAATCTTTATCCTTCGCGTATTATTGTGGGATATCCCAAGCCTTTGCCTACAGACGAGAATAAGACGTGGCAGGAGGAGAATGCTGCTATTGCTGCCATTGGTAATCCTGAGGCTGAGAATTTTGCCAAGACCTTTGCTGCTCTTTTGCAGGAGGGAGCAATAAAGAAGAATATTGACACGCTCTTTATGGGGATGAAGGAGGCTGAGGCTGTTAAGCTTTTTGCTAATACTTATCTTGCATTGCGCGTAAGCTATTTCAATGAACTTGACACGTATGCTGAGGTTAAGGGACTTGATTCGAAGGCTATTATTGAAGGTGTAGGGCTTGACCCGCGCATTGGTACGCACTATAACAACCCTTCGTTTGGTTATGGGGGCTACTGTTTGCCTAAGGACACAAAGCAACTTCTTGCAAACTATCAGGATGTGCCTGAGAATTTGATTGAGGCGATTGTTGAGAGTAACCGCACGCGCAAGGACTACATTGCTGATGCCGTGTTGCGTAAGGCTGGATGGTATGACTATTCAAGCAACAATCAGTTTGGTAGTGACCCTGGAGCTTGTGTAATTGGTGTTTATCGGTTGACCATGAAGTCTAACTCCGACAACTTCCGTCAGTCGGCTATTCAGGGCATTATGAAGCGTGTGAAGGCTAAAGGGGCTGAGGTGATTATTTACGAACCTACGCTTGAAGATGGCACAACTTTCTTTGGTAGCAAGGTGGTGAATAACATTGATGCTTTTAAAGAACAGAGCCACGCAATTATTGCAAACCGCTTTGACGATTGCCTAAAGGATGTGGAGGATAAGGTTTATACTCGCGACATCTTTAGAAGGGATTAGGTTTTAAGTTGGTATTTATTTTTTTGAAATTCATATTAGACGACTTTAATTACATAAAATGAGAATAGGGCTGGTGTTGGGTATTCAAACTACTTAGAACTGGCTTTTAAATAAAAAAATAGGAAACGCATTTCATGGCAGACTTTTTATTACAACTGCAAAAGCTAAAGGCACTGAATGGTGACGCAGAAATCAGTAAACCTCAAAATTCTTATTGTGGAACAGTATACTTTAAACTTGAAAGCAACAAGGAGGGAGTGTACTTGACGGTAGTAGATGAAAAACTGAATCCTGTGGACGTGGATTATCGTTATTTTGAAAACGAAACGGCACAGTTGCTTCATAGCATTGAAAATGTGATGCGCGAAAAGCGTTTCCAAATTGTGTGGGATGAAGTTGACCAACGCATCAACTTGTATGAGCACCCTTATTTGTGCTACCAGTTGGTGCGTTGTCCGCATATTGTGAATGCTAAGGGCGAGCCTATCACGGTGGTTGAAGGTGAAAGTCAGCTTAAATTGTTGCTTAATTACAAGAATAATGAGTTTGTGCCACGTTTGGGCATTGAAGATACTGATGGGCGTCATCGGGTGGTGATGTTGTCTGATAATTTTTGTTTGTTAGGCAATCAAATCTATAATGTGCAGTCGGCTGGTAACAACTTCCGCTATTTTCCTATTTTTGAAAATAACTTTACGGCAGACACGCTCGATAAGTATTTGTCGGTGTTCTATTCGTATTTCGAGCATATTCCCGTTGCTTGCGAAGGTTATGAGATTCATTTTTCGCAACAAGAAATTGTGCCTGTGCCTACACTTACCTTCGAGAAGGTGGATGCAGACAAGATGCTCTATTTGCGTCTGACCGAAGGTGTGGCAGATTTTCCCTCAGACTTTATTGAGAACTTTGGTTTGAACAAATTGGCTATTGCAACGTCTGAAAAAGAATATGAGGTGAAGCGTTTGCGCAGACTGCCTATGCAAGTGTTGACTGAAAATCTGCAAAATGAAATTGTGCGATATGCTCCATCACGTCAAGCACGTAAAATGGTGTTTGCTGAGGATGGCGTGTTTATTTTACCCGAAGAAGTAGCAGGTCCGTTTTTGTTGCAAGCCCTTCCTTCGCTCATTCGCGACTATCAGCTTGAGGGTGCCGAAAAACTGAAGGAATATAAGGTGAAAGCTGTGCAGCCTAACTTAAAGGTGAATTTATCATCGGGCATAGATTTTTTGGAGGGCAATGCTACCGTAGAGTTGGGCGAAGACAGTTTTACGTTGCAGCAATTGCTTCAACAATATAATAAAAAGAAGTATATTCAGCTTTCAGATGGCAACCGTGCCTTGCTCGATAGTGGATACATGCGTCGTCTTGAACGCATCTTTAAAAAGGGTAAGAAGGCAGATAAGGACAAGGTGAAGGTGTCTTTCTTTGACCTTTCAGAACTCGAAACGCTTATCAATGGTCCTATTGAGGGCGAAGCCTTTAAGCATCACCGCGAGTTTTATGAAGGCTTTAATGCCCTTGCTCGTCAATCCATAAAGGTGCCCAGTATTAAAGCTACTTTGCGTCCTTACCAAACTGAGGGTGTGAAGTGGATGAAATATCTTTATGACAATCACATGGGTGGTTGTTTGGCTGATGATATGGGTTTGGGTAAGACGCTTCAAACCATTAGTATGCTCAATTTGGTGTATCCTGCCGAGCAGAAAGCTACTTTGTTGGTGATGCCACGTAGCTTGCTCTTTAATTGGCAAAGTGAGATAGCTCGTTTCTCGCCGAAGTTGAAGGTGTATACTTACTATGGTAACACGCGCGATATGGATGAGGCGATGAAGCACCAAGTAATTCTTACCACTTATGCGATTGTGCGTAATGACATTGAGGAATTCCGTAAACAACAGTTTCATTATGTGATACTCGACGAGAGTCAGAACATTAAGAATGTTTCAACGCAAAGCACGCAAGCTGTGTTTATGCTTAATGCCGAACATCGTTTGGCATTAAGTGGTACACCTATCGAGAATAATTTGGGTGAGCTTTATTCGCTCTTCCGTTTTCTTAATCCTGCCATGTTTGGTTCGCTAGACGATTTTAATGCGCGTTATGCAAATCCCATACAGAAGGATGGGGATAAGGATGCCATGCAGAGTTTGCGTCGCAAGATATTCCCCTTTATGTTGCGTCGTTTAAAGCGAGATGTTCTTAAGGACTTGCCCGACCGCATTGATAAGCAACTTTATGTGGAAATGGACAAGGCGCAAGCTGAGTTCTATGAACAGCGTCGTCGTTATTATAAGGAACAGGTTAGTCAGTCCATTAAGAGTGCAGGATTGCAGAAGTCGCAGTTTGTGATGTTTCAGGCTTTGAGCGAGTTGCGTCGTGTGGCTTCGATACCTGAGAGTCTTACAGATGGTCGCATCCATTCGCCTAAACTCGAGGTGCTTACTGAAACTTTGCTCGATGCGGTTGCTAATGGACACAAAACGGTGGTGTTCTTCAACTTTATTGCGGGTATTGAATTGTTGAGCGAAACGCTCGATAACAATGGCATTGACTATGTGTGTATGACGGGTTCAACACACGACCGTAAGAGTGTGGTGGAACGTTTTCAAAACGATCCGCAATGTCGCGTAATGCTTATGACACTTAAAACGGGTGGGGTAGGATTAAATCTTACGGCAGCCGACACAGTGTTTATTTTTGAACCTTGGTGGAACAAGGCTGCTGAGGAACAAGCCATTAACCGTTTGCATCGTTTTGGACAAAAGGCAAAGGTGCTTTGTTTCTCGCTTATTACGCAAGGAACCATCGAAGAGAAAATTCAACAACTGCAGCAGCAAAAGGCTGATTTGTTTGAAGGACTCATTAGTAGTGACAACACATCGGCTAAGCATTTAAGCGAAGAGGATATAAACTTTATTTTAGGATAACCCTTAGAATTTTTAGAACCACCCTTAAAGGAATAAGTTGAGTAGAAAACGATGCTCAACTTATTTCTTTACCCAACAATAATATTAGTATGCAAAAATCATTATTTCCCGAGGAAGAGGTAGACTTGATAGAATGTCCTATAAAGATGGATGACTTAAGTGGCATGGAGGACGCAAAGCATGGAATGGGTGCTTTGAAGAAGGAAGACATTATAGAAATTGCTAAACCTTTTGCAAAAACAGTCTTAGAATATAAATACGTAGCACTTGATAAATCGGGCAAAAAATATGAACCTACTTTCATAAGAAAAATTCGTATGGGCAATCCTACAAAACAGGATTGGATAAATTTTTTGGGCATTTTTTGGGTCGAAGATAATTTTCATTATTATTTTGACAATCTGTCGGAAAAGGAGCGCAATTTATGGTTTGCTGTGGCAGATAATCATTATTTATCTGTTGAGAAAGCCTCTAAAATTTTGGGCAAATCTTGTATAGATAAGTCAACATGGCGTCGTGAATTGATTAGTAGCCTAAAGCTAACCTTTGCAAAGGAAAGCTATAGCAATTTTTATAATGACCATAATTATATCTATTTGTCGAATGATAGCTTTTATCGGTTGATTCTTAAAAAGCGTCTTGCAGATGCTCCTTTGTTGGATATTTTGCCTAAGGATTTATTGACCTTTAATGGCGAAAAAGGCCTCTTTACCGATTTGCCTTTTATAGAGTCGTTATACATGGCAAAAAAGCTGAAAATCGGTAAGAACAAATTGCGCATGGTTAGTTTGAAAAAGAATTTGCAAAGCTTGAACATTCGCGAATTTTTTGAAGAGAGTAAGCAAAGCAATGAGTATACCACGAAGTTGCGAGCAGAGTATTTAGCTCTTATTTATACATTGTTCGCTAGTCCTGATGATGGAGAGAATATACAAAAGTTTCAGACCGAGGATTTGGCAAAAGCTTTGGTTCATAGCATTTCTCAACTCTCGGAAGAATTTTACCAATTATTCTTGCCCTATATTTCGGGAGTAAGTAGAAATTATCTTCGGGGTTACTACAATCAATATTTCATAGAAAACTTGCTTACGTTACTGGCTACTTTAGATAGTCCGAAGTGGACATCGGTTCATAGACTTTGTTGTCAGATGCGTTTGCTCAATTTAGATCTTCCGGTTGAAGAGATATTTACTTTGATGGATTACTATGAATTCGATCGTATGAAATTATTTAATGAATGTACTGATAAAACGATTGAATTTGATGAAATGTTAGCTCAGGTTTCAATTCCTGCGCTTCAATCCATTCTGTTCTGTTTGGCAAGTTGGGGATTGGTGGAAATTGCTTATAAGCCTGTTGATGACAAAAAAATGGTTAGTCCGTTCGATGGATTGCAATATGTGCGACTTACACAACTGGGACGCTATGCTTTTGACATTGATAAGCAGTACACCCCACCTGTTGAAGTAGCAAAGGATGCAAAAGACTTTGAGCTTAGTAACGATCGTTTGCTTATTAAATTGCTTAATCCCGACAGTCCACGTGTGTTGGTGCTTAGTCAGTTTGCTACGATGGTAACCCCTACACTTTATAGGGTAGACTTTAAAACATTCTTGACAGACTGTTCTGTACGCAGCGAGGTTGAAGATAAAATCAATAAGTTCCGTCATATTGTGAAAGAGAAGTTGCCCGAGGTGTGGGAGGCTTTCTTTACGCAATTACTCAAGCAGTGTGAGCCTCTTTCAAAAGCAGGGTCGTTGTTTGTTATTCGTCGCATCAATGCTGATGACAAAAAGTTGCAGGAGATTATCCTTACCGATAAGGAACTTAAAGAATATATCATTCGCGCCGAGAACTACCTCATCCTTATTAAACAAAAAGATATGGACAAGGTGGCAAGCATCTTACGCAAGTATGGCTATTTAATATAAGGCTGGTTCTAAAAATTCTGTTTTTAAGTAATATGCAAAAAATAACTTGTGCAGCTTTTGATGGGTACTCCTTAATGACTGTCTCTTATACACATCTCCGAGCCCACGAGACGCGTAGTAATCTCG
>UQPD01000097.1 GCA_900542795.1 uncultured Prevotella sp.
TAAAACTTATGCTGTGAGATTACAAAACGGCACAAATAATTTTCGTATGAAAAATAGGACCTATTTCTGCGGAAGTTATTCTTTGAACATTACTTAATACTTATTTTTCTCCTTCAAAATTTGCTTCAATCTTTGATATGATTTCGGTAAGGTCGAAGGTTTGAAAGTGGTTGCCCAATAAATTCAGTAGTAAAGGATTTTTAGAGCTAATGGCTTTTTCCATTGCCTTGTAAAAATTATCCTTGTCGTGAGCAAGAAATAGTGCATAAGCTGCGTATGCATAAATGGCGTTATGTTCGCTATTAATGTTTTGCGCTATAAGTTTTCGCCAAAGGGAAGGTGTTTCTTTTAAAAAATTATTTTTCGCAAGCAGTTGTGCTATATTCATACAATCATTGCTTGTAGTAGAGGGAAGAGAAAGCAATTCGTCGAGCGTCTCAATTATTTTCTCTACATTGTGAAACTCCATGTAGATGCTTGCCAATTGAATGTAAACATCGCTGATAGGCGTGTTTAACATGCACAGTCTGAGCATTAAATCCTTTATATTGTCATACTGCTCCATGGCAATGAGTGTGTAAACCATGTCTGTGATAATTCGGGCGTGATCTGGGTTGTCAAGCGGACAGAGACGCAATGCATCTTGCAAAAAACGTAACGCGTCTTTATTCTGTTTCAAAGAGTAAAGTTGTTCACCCAAATACATTCTTAAACTGTAGTCGTTAGGACATTCTTGGATGTACGTTTTGCAACACTCCATACCTTGTTCATTGTCTTTCAGTGCGAACAATGCAAACACTTTTAAACTCATGGCGCGTTGGTTATTCGCATCTATTGTCAGGGCATAGTCGCAGTCTTGCACACATTCTTGATATTTCTCGCATTTCTGATGAATGTCTGCAAGTTGCACCCAAACATTAGCATCGTATGGGTTGGCATCAACCATTCTGTTTCCAGCTTCAATACTTTTATCGTATTCTTGCAGTTGGAAGTAAGCATCCGCTAAAAGTTCGTCAACTCGGTCGCGAAATTGGCATTTGGCAGGCAGCATACTTAAATATTTTATTGACAGCTTTTGAAAACCATAATCCAGTAAAATTTCTGCAAAGTCTAAGTACCAGTCATAGTCCTCCATCGTTATTTGGGCAGGTAGGCAACTTGCAATGCGTGTTTCAGCCTTTTGAGGTCTGCCACTTGCTACATCCCATTCCGCGTAAAACAATTGAACATCGCGATTAAGTTGATTGGGGATGCTTTTAATCAGCGATAAAGCCTCGCTCCATTTACCACTTAACTTTAAACGATAGGCTTTAACTACCAACACATCCTCGCTATCAGGGTGTAACTTTTCAGCAAAACGCATCAAGCGTTCTGCATCGTAGCTTTTACCTTCTTTCTCATAATAATCTTCAATATCCATCAAAACAGAAGCATCCATGTAAAAAGGTTCACCGCTTTCAATCTTCTGTTCGTATTGCTCAATGGCTTCTTTAAGGTATTTGTTCATAAGTAATAAATATGTAATAAGGCTACACTTTTAGCCTAAAGGGGAACGTGATGCTCCTCTTTTAAGTTCTAAAAGTGTAGCCATGTCTTTATATGCGCCTTTTTAAAGCGAGATTTATTTACTTCTGTTTAGCCCAAGTGTCCTTCAAACTTACAGTGCGGTTAAACACAAGGTGGTCAGGGGTTGAGTTCTTGTCGGCAGTGAAGTAGCCTGTACGTTGGAACTGCAAGTAACGATTACCTGTAGGATTCTCAGCAGCAAACTTCTCTACGTAGCAGTTTGTCAACACCTTGAGTGAGTCTGGGTTCAGCAATTCGCGGAAGTCACGATCATCTGCTGAGGGATTCTCTACATTAAAGAGGCGATCGTAAAGTCGAACCTCAGCAGGCACGCTGTGAGCCACACTTACCCAATGTAAAGTGCCTTTTACCTTACGGTTAGCACCTTCCATGCCACTCTTGCTTGTTGGGTCGTATTCAGCATATACCTCCTCGATAGTGCCATCAGCAGCCTTTTTGCAACCCGTACACTTCACAATGTAAGCATTCTTTAAACGTACTTCCTTGCCAGGAACCATGCGGAAGAATTTCTTTGGAGCATCCTCCATAAAGTCAGCACGCTCCATCCACAACTCACGGCTAAAGGTAATGGTGTGTGTGCCATCAGCTTCGCACTCAGGATTGTTAATGGCTTCCAATTCCTCAGTCTGACCTTCAGGATAGTTGGTAATGATAAGTTTTACAGGGTCGAGCACTGCACTTACACGTAAAGCACGTGCGTTAAGGTCTTCGCGTGCAGCAGCTTCAAGCATTGCATAGTCGTTTAAAGCCTCGAATTTGGTGTAACCAATCATGTCAATAAACTTGCGTACAGCTTCAGGCGAGTAGCCACGACGGCGCAAGCCACAAACTGTTGGCATACGGGGATCGTCCCAACCATCAACCAAGTGCTCCTGTACCAATGCCAAAAGTTTACGCTTAGACATAACGGTATAGGTAAGGTTCAGACGGTTAAATTCATACTGATGCGGACGATTATCCTCAAGGTCTTTGCCCTCTTTTAACTCATCAATAAAGTGGTCGTAGAGTGGGCGGTGAGGTACAAACTCCAACGTACAGATAGAGTGGGTAACACCCTCAAAATAGTCGCTCTGTCCGTGGGCAAAGTCATACATGGGGTAAACCTTCCACTTGTTGCCTGTGCGGTGGTGCTCCTTATTTATGATACGGTAGATAATAGGATCGCGGAAGTGCATGTTAGGATTTGCCATGTCGATTTTGGCACGCAAAACCATAGCGCCTTCAGCAATTTCGCCCGTGTTCATCTTTTCAAAAAGAGCCAAGTTCTCTTCAATGGGACGATTGCGGTAGGGACTTTCAACACCAGGCTGTGTAGGCGTACCTTTTTGTGCAGCAATTTCCTCACTGCTCTGTTCGTCAACATAAGCCTTTCCCTCTTTAATCAATCGAACGGCAAAGTCCCACAACTTCTGGAAATAGTCCGAGGCATGATAGATGTTACCCCACTTAAAGCCGAGCCACTCAATGTCTTCCTTAATAGCGTCAACATATTCAGTGTCCTCCTTTTGAGGGTTTGTGTCGTCGAAGCGAAGATTACATACACCGCCAAACTTCTGAGCTACGCCAAAGTCCATGCAGATGGCTTTAGCGTGACCAATGTGAAGGTAGCCGTTAGGTTCGGGCGGGAAGCGTGTTTGCAAGCGTCCACCGTTCTTGCCTTCTTTCAGGTCGTTGGCTACAATCTGCTCGATAAAGTTCAAGCTCTTTTTTTCTGTATTCTCAGTGTTATTATTTTCTACCATAATGGTTGTTAGTTTAATAGGGAGGTCCGAAGGCATTAGTTAGCCATTTCCGAGATAAACTTAATTCTCACTAATCTAATTTCGTCTTCAGTATAATCGTTGCCCAATTCATCAAGTGCAGCATCAAGATCATCGGTATCGCTTTCCTTGAAGTACAAATAAATATCCTCAACGTGGTCATCGTCAATTACATCATTGATAAAATAGTCAATGTTGATTTTTGTACCCGAGTACACGATTGATTCAATTTCATCGAGCAGTTCTTCAAACTCTATGCCGTTTGCCATAGCGATATCGTCCAATGCCACCTTACGGTCGATGCTATGAATAATACCCACTTTGAGTTTCGACTTGTTAGCTACCGTACGAATTCTCAAGTCCTCAGGACGTTCAATTTCATTTTCCTCGCAGTGCTTCTTAATGAGTTTACAAAATTCAGTACCATAGCGTTTTGCTTTACCAGCACCTACGCCAGGCATGTTTTGCAACTCGTCGAGTGTCTGCGGATAGAACGTTGCCATAGCCTCGAGCGTGTTGTCTTGAAAAATTACATAGGGCGGAACATCGAGTTCCTTAGAGAGTTCTTTACGTAAATCCTTCAGCATATTGAACAAGCCTGGGTCAACTGCACACGCTGCTTCTTCGTGCATTTCAGCTTCGGCTTCTTCTTCAAAATTGCGGTCTTCTGTTATCATGAATGAAGTTGGTTTCTTTAAGAAAGCGTGCCCATCCTTTGTTACTTTAAGCACACCATAGTTATTTACATCCTTGTCGAGATAGCCAGAGATGAGTGCTTGGCGAATAACGGCATTCCACGTACGTGGGCTTACCTCTTCGCCACAACCAAAGCATTCTAACTGATCGTGATGGTAGGCACAGATTTCTTCTGTACGATTTCCCAACAAGACATCTTTTATATAATCATCGCGGAAGTTCTCCTTGGTAGCAAGGATTGCCTCCAAAACTTTCAACAAGTCATCTTTCGCTTCAACTTTTTCTTTTGGATGTAAACAGTTGTCGCAGTTTCCACAATTATCCTTTTCGTAGGTTTCGCCAAAATAGTGTAATAGTAGTTTTCTACGACAAAGTGAACTTTCTGCATAGGCAGCGGTTTCTTTTAGGAGTTGTCTGCCAATGTCTTGTTCTGCCACAGGCTTACCCTCCATAAATTTTTCTAGTTTCTTTAAGTCTTTGCGTGAATAGAAAGCAATGCATCTACCTTCGCCCCCATCTCTTCCTGCACGTCCAGTTTCTTGATAATATCCTTCCAGACTTTTCGGAATATCATAGTGAATTACAAAGCGCACATCGGGTTTGTCAATACCCATGCCAAATGCAATTGTGGCAACAATTACATTGATGCGCTCCATCAAGAAATCATCTTGTGTTTTCGATCTTGTTGCAGCGTCCATACCGGCGTGATAAGCCTCTGCTTTAATGTTGTTTGTACGCAACACTTCAGCCAACTCTTCCACCTTCTTTCTGCTTAAACAATAGATAATTCCGCTTCGGGGAGTGCCTTGCTTAATATACTTAATGATGTCCTTGTCAACATCCTTGGTTTTAGGTCGGATTTCGTAATAGAGGTTGGGTCGGTTAAACGAGCTCTTATACGTAATGGCATCCATAATGGCAAGGTTCTTCTTAATGTCCGTAGCCACCTTTTCAGTAGCCGTAGCCGTAAGAGCAATAATAGGAGCTTCGCCAATATTGTTGATAATGGGGCGTATCTTGCGATATTCAGGACGGAAATCATGTCCCCATTCCGAAATACAATGTGCCTCGTCAACAGCATAAAATGAAATTTTTATGCTTTTCAAAAACTCAATGTTGCTTTCCTTCGTTAACGACTCTGGAGCCACATACAGCAGTTTCGTAATGCCATTTTTTATATCCGACTTAACCTTTTCAACCTGGCTTCGCGTAAGTGAAGAGTTGATGAAATGCGCCACGCCATCATTTTGACTCATGTGGCGAATAGCGTCAACTTGATTCTTCATCAAAGCAATAAGCGGGGATATAACGATAGCTGTTCCCTCCATGATGAGTGAAGGTAACTGATAGCATAGCGACTTACCACCGCCTGTAGGCATGAGAACAAAAACGTTGTTTCCTTGTAGCAACGATTTTATGATGTTCTCTTGATTGCTTTTGAATGTATCAAAGCCGAAGTGCTCTTTAAGAGCTTGTTTCAATTCAATATCTTCCGTCATAGCTTTTCCTTGGTTGCTTAGAGGTTAGGAATGTTAGAACTCAGGTAGAATGTATGGCATTATACCCCTCGTTCGTAGCTTTACCTAAGCAAAGGTATAACAATTTTCTTGAAAAGAGCCTATTCTATATTTATTTTTTTATGCAAATATAGAATATTCTGCAAATCTTTTTTGCTAACCTAAAATGTCTATCTATGAGAAGATAAAAATAACGGGCTAACTGTTGTATGTTTCAATAGCAGTTTGTCCGTTATTTTCAATGTTTTGGTAAGGGTACGTGTTGAATAAGTAGGTGTTCAAAATTAGTTTATAATGAGTTTCAGATTAGTCAAAGCGGATTGCAAGCCCAATGAATATCCATAGCCCAAGGCAACACCTTGGGTAAAAATACGTACATTGTACAACGCCCTGTAAGGGCTATTATAAACATTGAACACTTTTGCCCTTTCAGGGCGCATCAGCATTACTCACTTAGTTTGTAATACTTAATACCTAATACTTATTACTTACCAATTCTTACGCCAAGTTACCGCGTTTCTCCATTTGGTTCTCGGCGTATTCTTTTGTTACCTCAAATTGTTTTTCGCCAGATGATGGAATTTCAAACATGGCATCCATCATGATGGTTTCAACAATTGAGCGCAGACCACGTGCACCTAATTTAAACTCTACAGCCTTGTCTACAATGTAGTCCAAAGCATCTTGCTTAAAGGTGAGCTTAACGCCATCCATTGCAAAAAGCTTAATATATTGTTTCACAATAGAATTTTTAGGCTCAACTAAGATGCGAGTAAGTGCTTCCTTATCCAAGGGGTTGAGATAAGTAAGTACAGGCAGACGACCAATGATTTCAGGAATCAAACCAAACGACTTTAAGTCTTGTGGTTCAACGTACTTCATCAAATTCTTTGGGTCAATCTTCTTTGCATTCTGCACGGAGTTGTATCCCACCGTGTGTGCGTTAAGTCGTTGCGCAATGCGTTTCTCAATACCATCGAAGGCACCACCGCAAATAAAGAGGATGTTGCGTGTATCAACATGAATATAATCCTGGTCGGGATGTTTACGTCCTCCCTTAGGTGGCACATTCACCATTGTGCCTTCAAGCAGTTTGAGCAAACCTTGCTGCACACCTTCGCCACTTACATCGCGTGTGATAGAAGGGTTGTCGGCTTTGCGAGCAATCTTGTCAATCTCATCAATAAACACAATGCCACGTTCTGCCTTAGCCACATCATAGTCTGCTACTTGCAACAAACGCGAAAGAATACTCTCAACGTCTTCGCCCACATAGCCAGCTTCGGTAAATACCGTAGCGTCTACAATAGTAAAGGGCACATCAAGCAAACGGGCAATGGTGCGAGCCAAGAGAGTTTTACCCGTACCCGTTGAACCAACCATAACGATGTTCGACTTTTCAATCTCCACATCGTCTTGGTCTTTTTTATCAGTGTTAGCTTGTGCCAAACGCTTGTAGTGGTTATATACCGCCACACTCATATAGCGTTTAGCATCATCCTGTCCTATAATGTATTGGTCAAGATATTCCTTGATGTCTTTGGGCTTAGGCACATTCTCCAAGTCAATCTTTTCCGCTTTTTTCTTTTTTCCTTTACTCTCGTCGTCGAGGAAGTCCTCTGGCAGGTATTCCTTGAGTACGTGGTAGGCATTCTTTATACAGTCAGAACAGATAAAGCCATTAACGCCCGTAAGTAACATGGGTACCTGCGATTCTGAACGACCGCAAAAAGAGCATACGTTTTTTTTGCTATTTGCCATAAAACTACACGATGTTATTCAGCCTTTTTGTCCTTTTTAGGTTCAAAAATTTTATCAATCATACCATACTCCTTAGCTTCAGCTGCTGTCATCCAGTAGTCACGGTCAGAGTCAGCCCACACCTTGTCGAATTCTGTGTGCGAGTGGTCAGCAATGATTGTGTAGAGTTCTTTTTTAAGCTTTTGAATTTCGCGAGCTGTAATTTCAATGTCCGAAGCCTGACCTTGTGCACCACCCATAGGTTGGTGAATCATTACACGGCTGTGGGGTAGGGCAGAGCGCTTACCTTCTTCGCCAGCCACCAAGAGTACGGCAGCCATTGAAGCAGCCATACCTGTACAGATAGTAGCCACATCGCTCTGAATAAACTGCATGGTGTCGTAGATGCCCAAGCCAGCATAAACAGACCCGCCCGGAGAGTTTACATAAATAGAAATGTCCTTACCAGGGTCGGTAGAGTCAAGGTAGAGCAACTGTGCTTGCAGTGTGTTAGCTGTATAGTCATCAATCTGTGTTCCCAAAAAGATGATGCGGTCCATCATTAAACGTGAAAATACGTCCATCTGAGTAACGTTCAGCTGACGTTCTTCAAGAATGTAAGGGTTAAGATATTGATTTTGGCTTTTAATCACGTCGTCCAACACCATAGAGTTCACTCCTGCATTGGCAACAGCAAATTTTCTGAAATCAGAAAGTGTGTTCATAAGTTCTAATATGTTTTTAGCCATAAAAAGAAAGGTAAAAGTTGAAAACCTTAGCAAGCTGACTTGCGACAGCACAACTTTTCAACTTTTACCTTTCAGATTGTGTTAACCGAGTATTATCGGTTCTTATTATTTGTTCTCTTCGAACATCTTAGTGAAGTCCTCAGCAGAGATGCTCTTATTGTTGAGTTTAACAACAGACTTCAAAGCTTCAGCGAGCTTTTGGTCTACGCAGCGGTCAACGAGTTGGTTAACTTGTTCTTGGTGCTTAAGCATTTCTTGAGCATAGTTTTCAAGATATTCGTCGGGGATATTGTTCATACCATACTGAGCGAACTGGAAGCGAGCAGCCTGAACTGCAGCAGCCTTCACATCCTTATCGTTAACCTTGATTTTGTTAGCCTTCACGAGCTGTTCCTTGATGAGCTGCCACTTCAACTCTTCAATGCTCTTAGCGTAGTTATCTTCGATGAACTTATCGTCCTTGTCCTTGTTGTTAGCCTTCATGATTTTCTTCAAAAGGTCGTCAGCAAATTCGAGTTCGCCAACTTTCTGTTCCATGTAAGCACGTACATCAAGGAGGAACTTATAGTCGCTATCGTTCTTCTGCAAATCCTGAATGCTTTCTTTAATTTTAGTGCGAGCTTCTTCTTCGCTCTTCACTTCGTCCTTACCAAAGACTTTGTCAAAGAATTCCTGATCGAGGGTAGCGGGAACGAAACGGCTGATAACGTTAACCTGGAAGCTGAAGTTGCCAGCGTGGTTCTGAACGTCTTCGCGTTCAACCTTGAGGAGAGACATCAATTCAGCCTCGTTAGCTTCATAAGCAGCTGAGGGGTTGAAAGTGATAACGTCGTTCTTCTTAGCACCTTCGAAAATCTTCTTCTGGTCGTCGCTCTTGAAGTAAGTAGGCATCAAAGAAGAGTTCTCAATAACGAGACCGCCTTCTTTGGGTTGACCATTTTCGTCGAGTTCTGCCAAAGTACCGCGCAAGATGTCGCGATCTTCGTAAACTTCAACGTCTTCGGGGTGACCAGCCTGCTGCTGCAAAGCACCGAGTTGCTTAGTGATAGTATCCTCGCTAACTTCAATATCGTAGTAGTCAACAGTGTCTTCTTCAGTCAACTCAGCCTTGAACTTAGGAGCAATGGCAATGTCGAAGATGAAAGTAAAGTCATCCTGCTTTTCGATGTCTTGGGGTTCCTGCTTATCGCTACCAAGAGGTTCGCCAAGCATATTGATTTTCTTAGTCTTAATATAGTCGAAGAGGCTATCTTGCAAGAGTTTGTTTACTTCTTCAGCCTTAGCTTGTGTGCCATACATCTTCTTAACGAGGCTTGCGGGCACGTGACCAGGACGGAAACCAGGCATCTGAACTTTCTTGCCAAGATCCTTAAGTGATTTGTTTACGTTTGCTTCGTAGTCGGCCTTTACCATGTTGATGGTGAGCACACCAGCAACTTTACCGACTTTCTCGAATTGAATATCCATTTGTTTACTGATTTTATTTATTCGTTTTGTTGGATTTACTATGCTTTTTCGTGTCTTATAACGCGCTACCATAGCATTTGCGTCGGCAAATTTAATATTTTTCTTTGAGAAATGGAACATTACACTCAATCTTTTTCATTTTTGTCGGGATATTCATTATAAGAATCACTCTAAAAATAATTCTGATATATAATAAGGTGTAGTATTTGTTGTAAAGTAACAATAAAGAAATTAACTTGGTACAAAATGCGGCTCACTGAGAATTTTGGTGTTTGATTAATTCTTACTCATATAATCAATGGCTCGTTAAGAAATGGGTTATCGGCTAAGCCGCTTTGCGTTGCCAGCCAAACAGTTCTTTATATGCACGATTTATGATAAAATCATCAATGTTTCATGCGCCAGCCTCACCCCTAACCTGTCTCTTATACACATCTCCGAGCCCACGAGACGCG
>UQPD01000098.1 GCA_900542795.1 uncultured Prevotella sp.
ACCCAGGGTGTCGCTTCGCTTGCCCTGGGCTAGGCGCTGTTGCCCTTTCAGGGCGCGCACTTGCTAAATCCGAAACTTGAGGTATATATATAATAAGGAGTAGTTCCATGGAATTTACTCCTTCATCCTCCCCCAAAAATCCCCCAAAATCCCCAAAAACTAACATTTGCAATGAAGTCTTCCTTACTTACCTGCTTATCACTGTTATTGGCTACGCTCAGCATCTGCATGTTGGGCGCATGCAGTGATGTAGCCGTTGAGCAAGCAACCGAAGGCTTTGGAGGCAATGCGGGAGGCAAATACATTCAAATCAGTGTAACAGCCAACGGACTGCAAACACCCTATGGTAGCAGGGCATCGCGCGCTATGCGTAAAAGCACAACCCCTACACCTCCGAATGGAGGAGAAGACGGCGATGGCACAGAAACAGGTTTTGGTAACGAGTTCGACGTGAAGCAAGTGAGCGTGCTGCTCTATAAAGAGCCCGATAATGTACCCATTCCTACCAATGGCTTAATCAACATCAGTCGGGAAGAAGCAGAGAAGATACCCGTATGGGTACGTTGCTTCAATACTATGCGCGATGTGCAACTCTCAGGCACGGGTACCGAAAACATTGTTTACACCACAGGAGCCCAAGAGTTGCCAAAAGAGTTTACAAAAGGCAAATACCGCATTTTGGTCGTGGCAAATAAAGAGTTAGCTTTCTTAAATGGACATTCGTTAGCCGATTTGCGCGATTATGTTTACAACAACGAGCCTTTTAACTATGGCAAGAATGCCGATGGCACAACCAACTACGACGACCTCAGCAAATGCAGCAACTTTGCCATGGCATCCGTGCAAGAACAACAAATTGTTATAGGCGACGACATAACAGGACATCAAGGCGAAGGCACAGAAAGCAATCCGTATGTACCTATTGGGGGTAGCATTGAATTGGAACGCTTGGCAGCACGCATTGACTTTGCGCAGCAAGAAGAAGCGGGCAAATGCACGTGGAACGAGGCAGACTCATGTTACGACTATGCCGTAATCAATGATACCACCCATCAGCAAGTAGCCACCTTTAAGTTGACTCACATCTTCCCCTTTAACATAACCAAACAAGGTTATGTGTTTAAGCATACCACCACGCTTACAGACACAACCACTTGCAACTATTTGGGTCGTGAAACCGAAACCACAAAAAATGATGGAGCTTGGATAAAGCACTATGCTTCGAACTATGTGCTCGACCCTAAGACCTTGGTAAAAGGAAGAGCAGATGCCGTATTCGGACAATACTTTGTAACCGAACTCCAACAGGCCGTACTTGCCAACTATGCCAAAATACTTTGGGAACGTTGCAAGGTGAAGAGTCCCAACCAAATGCACAAAGAAACAGAAGGCAATAAAAAATTCAACATCTTGTGCTACACGGCAGAGAACACCTTGACCATTGAAGCCCAAAAGTCTGAAGATCCCCCAATGGAACACTATACAGCAGGTTTGCGCTTTTATGGAAAGTACGTAAAGAATGGAGAAGACCCTTCGAATGCCCCTTACATCGCGCTTGATTGGTTCTTGCGTCATTCAGCTCCCGATGGGGGAAAAGACCTCAACCTTCCGATGTTTTATGGAGTGGTACGCAACAACATCTATCGCGTCTTTATTCAAAGCATTGGTGTGCAACACGAGCAGGTGGAGTTAAAAACGCAAGTATCTGTGGTGCCATGGGCGCAATATAAGCATTCAGAAATTGTGATGTAATGAATAAGTATTAAGTATTAAGTATTACAAACTATTGAAGCTACGCGATGAACGAAGAAGTTATTCATGGAAATTTATGGCTCATTGATGGTCATTTTTGACTAAAAAACAGCCCCATCCTATTTCATGCGCCAGCCCAACCCCGAAAGGGGTTATTTATGGATATTCAAAAAAATAATTCATGAACATTTATGGCTCATTGATGGTCATTTTTGACTAAAAAAAATAACTTGCACAGCTTTTGATAAAGCTTGCTATCATTAAGTTTTTTGCACTTAACACGAAAATTAAATTCCGAAATGGATAAGCCGAAACATACAATTCCTTTTTATAACATGGGGCAGCGGTTGGCTCGTATTGCCGTTTGTCAACAACAGGTATTGCGCCTCAGCAGCATGTTGGTGCTGTTGGGGTGTGCTCTTATGGGTGTAATAGGTTGTAGTAACGATGAACTTCCCGACACGGAACAACCCGATGCGTCTCCTCAGCCCATTACGATTCGGTTAGATGTTGCAGCCTTGCCGAGCCTCAATGCCCACAATTCGCGTAGTTGGCAATACGCAACAGGAAATGTGGCAGGCGAAAATATCCAAAGTGCATTTACCTTGATGTTCGATGACAAATTCAATATTGAACGTATTTTGGTGTTGCGTGCGGATAATAAGGAAAAAGACTTGAAAACTGCGAGAATGATAGATGAGGCTAATCCATCCGATACGACTGGATTGTTTAGAACCACCACAGGCGAAAAGAGTTTCCTTACCTTTGTCAATATTCCGCGTAACGAAGTTGAGGCTGCTTATGCTAAAAAGCTTAACCATACAAACCCTGACCTTAACTTTAAGTTTAAGGTAGGCGAATCGTTTGCCAGCGATGACGCTCGCACTGCATTGAGCGAAATGTCCATTCCAATATGTGCCAGTGAATTCAATAAAACATCTTCTTCTCAAAAAACGCATGGCATCCCCATGACAGGTTGGCACAAAGCCATGTTAACCTACCGAACGCACAATCTTCGTACTTTTACGGTATATGCCTTGCGCATGTTGTCGAAGTTGCAGTTCGATTTTACCAATAAACTCGGACAAAAGGTTAAGATAAACAGCATAGAGGTGGACCGTTTAACAGACGATGCAACAGCAACCAACGGAAATGTAAAACCTTTTCCGCATCCTGCCACACCTTTGGGACCAACCGACTTGACTGTTACCGTTAAACCCAGTTTGTTGGCTACAGCCACACAAAGTCCTAAAAAATTTACTGTAAATAATAGTGAAATAGAACCAGGGCAAAAAGCCAGTTGCTCTTTCTATGTCAACGAAACCGATGTGCCTAACAACGTATTCCATCAGTTTACCCTCAAGCTCAATCTTACCTTAGCCGATGGCACAACGCAACAAGTACGCTATGCGTTGGTAAGCAACGAGTCGAACGAGTGGAACTATATAGCTCGCAACGACTGGCGCATCATCCCCATAGTGTTGCAAGATTATAAACTCGAATTGGTTCCGCAAGACTTTCCGCCCATTGGCGTCTTGCCTGCAGCGGTTAAGAGTGAAAACGACGTATTCACCTGTATCTTCCATGCTTCGGGCGACTTCCACCTTAAGCCTCAGTTGGTGCAATACTCCACAGGCAAGGTGGTGCAGACCTGGGAAAAGAGCGAACCTTTGTTCGAGACCCTCACTCCGAACGATGCTTTATACAGCGAAAAGCCTGATTGGTCAGCCTTAGAAGGTTGCATCCATGGTAGCTTTGCCTCCAATCAAACAGGACAATCAGTCCATACCCTTACCCTAAAGTGTCAGCCTAAGGGTGGGGTAGAACGTCTTTATATAGTACCCGTAATCATAGATAAACAAGAATGATGATGTGTAGAAACCTACCTAAATATACGCTAATAGAACGTCTTGCCCTAATGGTAAAGGCATGGGTGTGCGCAGTGTGCCTGGGGTGCAGTGTGCAAACTGTTTGTGCCGATGAGTTTGTGGTGAATGAGAAGATTATGGGGCAGTTGTCAAGAGAGAATGTAGCAACTACGGCAACCAGTCAAACATGCGAAATACCTACAATAAAATTCCTTGGGGAAAGTAATGTAAGTACCTATTGTCGTTTGGTTTTGTTTGATGCCAAAACTCAAAAGCCCTTATACGAATTATCGAAAACTTGTTTTACATACGAAAATCCATATAATTGGTTGTTTCAACAGACCGATAAAGGATTGATTCTTTTTCCGCGTTGGAATGGTACAAGTTATCCTAAAAATGTAACCCTAAAAAAACCAGCGGGTTATAGTTGGGCAGACATTTATGTGGGTATGTATTATCTCAAATTAAATGGCCCTGCTTATGATAAAGCTGAGGAAAGAGCAATAGCCAAGAGATACGGCATCAATGGTAAGATAGATAGTATACCCTCTATAACTTCAGACCCTACGATTTGGAATGGATTTAAGGCATACTGCCCAACCAAAGACAATGGTGCTACGTTTAAAAACACCTATATGCCGTATGAAGGTGTTTCGCAGAAAGTAGGTGATTTTGAAACCAATGCCGATGGCGTAAAACGTCAAGGAACCTATACTTGGGAATATACTTATTATGTTCCGCGTAGAGCTGGTGAAATGGTAACGCTCAAAGCTCCTGTCGCGAATGGTGCAAGTGGTGGTTCAGACATTGATTATTCAGCCTATTGGCGTTGGTATGACAACAATACCTATCGTGCCAATGATAGAATCTCTAAGCCTTGGGGAAGTTTATTGAAACAAACCTATGTTGATGAGAATGAAAAATCTGTAGGTTTAACCTACAGTTCGACTAGCTATAAATATCCTACTTACGACAATATGGCATCGGTGGAATATACTGTGCCAGACAATTTTGTAGATTGGCAAGGGGATGACATTGCAGCTGATGCAAGTCGTTATACAGACTTCGGTTCTTTGGGTTCAAATTTTTGGCGTGAACCTACCTTGTCAATGCGCTATATATTTCATGTGCGTCCTGCCGATGAGATTGCCGAAAATATCAAGAAGGCAATTATGAATGTAGAGGTATATGAGGATCATGGCTCTATTGCTATTCCGTTGAAGAAGGATGGGAATTCTTATAGTAAAAATGCCCACAATACCTTGCGACTTGATTTGCGTGGCATCAATAACTATTGGTTCTATCCTTTTAGTACAAACGATATTAAGAACAATCCCTCTGCATCGCAGTTTGAGTCGGGAATCAGACAATGCAGTTCCATTTCGTGGGTAGCGATGACAACCGTAAATGGCAAAGTTTATAGAAAAGACATTGCTCTGAACCAATCCAATCCAGGTGACGATAAATATGCTACATACGACCTTCTTCCTAACGATGTAGTAGGAACCTATACGATGGTAGCCGATCCGAAAATTACGTATGAGTTAGATTCTTTGGAAACGGGTCGTCAGTATACCATTATGGTTTATGCCAATAGCAACGATGGTAAAAGCAGTCCTATTGCACGTTTTGATTGTTACTATGTATGGCAGTCTGAACCAGAACTCGAAAGTCTGCTTAGTGAACATCGCCAACCCGAAATCTTGAAGGATAAATACACTCAGATTGGTTGGGTGAATTTTGATGACTTTGCGGGGATGAACGACAATATTCCTACGGTGGACTATCAATATGGTAATCCCTATAGCAACCATTATGATGGTGCGCACAATTGGAACCAAGCCTTTTATGGTACGGTTTATCCACAATTGATACAGATGGATTGTGCATTTGGGAATACAACAAAATATATACCTTTTCATGGTGACTATATTTTAATTAAAACTGCAAACCTCAAGGGGGTTTCAGTAAAAAATGTAAATGGTTATGATTGGGCGTATGGTGATTCACCCACGCTTTATGATCGTACCTATTATACCTCTGGTGGAACACGTTGTGGCTATTTCCTTTTTGTGGATGCAGCCGATGAACCGCGCCCCATTGCTACACTCGACTTTGAAGCACGCCTCTGTACGGGAGCAACCTTGATGTTTACGGCTAATATTGCCAACTTAACAGCCAAAGCTAATGATGTTGAAGATCCTCAGTTGCTCTTTAAACTCTATGGCTATAAAACCGATGCAAATGGTAAGGTGATAGAAAAAAAACTTATTCAGTCTTTTGCTTCGGGTGATTTTAAAACCTATGGATCTAAAGAATTGGGTGTATGGTACCAAGTTTTTGCCAAGAGTTTTGTGCACCAAGGATTAGGCGTAGATGAGTTTAGTCATTATAATGTAACCATTGAGAATTCCTGTAAGTCAACTCGAGGTGCTGACTATGCCGTAGACGATATTCGTTTTTATGTGGCAAACGACCAAGTGGAGATACTCCAAACTTCGGACGCAGATAATTATTGCAATAACAAAGACCATGGTGCCTATTTAAAGTTGCGCACAGACTACAATATGACGCGCACCTTCCTCAAGGTAAACGAGGGTTCCAAGCCTTTGTTCTATCGTCTCTGCGAAGAAGGAGGAAAACCTTGTAACACAAAATACCCTCAGGATAAAGGACCTAATCCTAAGCGTGAGGAAAAGATGGATAAGGATAGCTTGCCTTATGGCGTTGTGTGGATTAGTACCAATGAGAAGGAGGACGAAAAGTTAGTAGAGGCTGACCCCTATGGTTATCTCAGCTTGATTTTGGCAGATGCTTTCTTCAACCTCGACCTCAATAAGACGTATTACGTCAGTGTGGCATTGCCACACATAGCACGTTACAATGAAACAGATGGTACGCCCATCTATGAACCCGATATTTGGGGCGAGCCTAAAGCTCCTTGCTCTATTTATTCTAAATCGATAAATATTCGCAACAAGAATATAAAAATTACTTCGAACACTGGAGGCACCAGCTTGACTTACTCAAGTGAGTGCGGAAAGAATGAAATAGATGTGGACTTGAAAGTGCAACTTCGTGTGCCTGATGCTAAGTATGGTATAGAAAAGGATATTCCTTGGAAGTTCGACTTTGTAATTGGTTCGGAAAAGGCATTTAACGATGCTTGTTCTCAACGCAATCTGCTTCAAGCCATTGAACACTTCCGCACTACGTATCCCAATGCAACAGTGTTTGATGCGACTACGCATGTAGCTACAGGCATATTCTCGCAACCAGATTATAAAACGCTTGTGCATTATACCTCCCAAAGCACAACAGAGATTCCTGACCCAACAAAATCAGACAAATTGATTGTGGTGCTTAGCAAATCAGATGAGTATAAAGCCAATTTGAAAATGGTGGAGAAGAATGACGTGAACGTCAACTTCTACTTTATTTCAGTGCCAGGCGAATATAAAGATAAGGATGGACAGATATACACCATTTGTAGCTCGGCGATGAAAGAGAAGGTAACCTTTACCTACGAATCGCCTGTGGTGCAAATGGGAGACCCCAAAGTAACTTATCCCGAAACGTGGAACAATTCGGCAAGGGAATATCGCTTGGGTTTGAAGCAGGCAAACAATCTGAAAACTGGTACACGCTTGCGCCTTCCTATCCACGATTACCGCGATGCCTTCTATCATCAACCCGGACACAGCTATGGCGGAGCCTCACGCAATAATTTGATTGTGGAACAACCCGATGCAAAGGGCAATGCCGTGAAAGGTTGTGTACGTTTGGTAGCTACGAACGACCCCACGGTTAACAAAGAATGGTTGCAAGTAGGTACGGTTAAGGGTGTAGCCTGGGGTGCCAAGGTGGGTGAAGTGAAGAATGATAGTTTTAACATTACAAAGACCGATCAGTCGCTTGTCATCGATTTCAGTAAGCATACTGAAACCTTGCATTTAGACAATGATGTGACAAAAACGAACGTTACAGCCGACATCGAATTTCACGAAGGCTACTCTTACACCTTTAGTGTGGTTTATCACGATGCAACGCTCAGTATCAAAAACGATAACAATACCATTTGTTATGGTACCACCCTCTTCACGCTCAACATCGTGCCAGAGTATGTTACTTGGAAAGGTAGCCTGTCATCGAATACCAATTGGAATAACGATGGCAACTGGGCGCGTTCAACAAAGGCAGAGTTGCATAAAAATGCACAAAGCACGGATGGGTATGTAGACTATGACGGTAGCAATGGTTTGCAATCCGCTCCTGGTGAAGACCCCAGTACAACCCCTCAGACATTTGTGCCGATGCGTTTTACCAAGGTAACCATTCTGCCTCACACCCTGATACCGCAGTTGGGTAGTTACAGCTACGACCAACGTCAAGGCATCCTCACAGCCGAGTCCTTGCTGAACCCCATGTTGAGCGAGGCTACCAAGGATATCAACTATAACTTGATGCTCAAAATAGAGCCAACCATTGAAGATGGTGTGTCTTATTACGACTGTGAGAACTTCTATGCCAATATGTGTCAGGACGTGTACTTTGCTTCGACCGACCCTGATGATGCAACCCAAAATGAAGAAGTAAAGGGAGAGTTGCGTAACCAGCACTATCTGAGTTACCAAAAGGCTTGGGTGGACTTTGCTTTGCCTACCGACCGGTGGAGCATGTTTACCGTGCCACTTCACAATGTGTATGCAGGCGACTTCTATCTGCCTTATGCCACAGGTAAACAAAACACGGAGGCATTCCAACCCATAAAATTTGGTGAGGGTAACGGAGCATACGACCGCGTAAAATATTCCGTTTACCAACGCACTTGGTTCGATACGAATCCTCAGGTTGTTGCAGCTGATAACAATGGTAACTATGGTGCAGCGGTAAACTATGATGAAAACAATACCGAAGTGGAGTATGTTACTTCAGAGTGGAGCCATGCCTTTAACGATGTGCAACATGCTTACGAAAAGGGATTGGGTTATTCTGTTTATCCTGAACCGAACGAAACCAGTGCTAAAAACACGCATTGGGCACTCTTCCGTTTGCCTAAGGATGATGCAACTTTCGACTATTACGAACGTGGTAAGAACGGAAAGCAGAAAACATCAGCTAGGGTAGACCGTTCGAAAAATGGATTGTTGTTGACCAATAACAATAAGGATGATAACCCCATGACTTTGAATGGTGTGATTGAGGTGAAGCCCGATGCTTTGCACCAACGAGGTGACTATTACTTAATAGGTAATCCTTACATGGCAACCATCGACATGCAGTTGTTCTTTAAGGACAATCCCAATCTGTATGCTAAATACTGGATATTGGAAGGTAGGGAACTCAAAGCCTATGGCAACGATGGAACGGACAACTTAGGCAGTGTGGCTCCCATGCAGGCTTTCTTTGTGAAGGCTTCAACGGGAGGTGTGTTGTTAGGCAACATTGTTTTCCGTCCTTCGCAGTGCATCACAATGTTTAATACTAACACCAAGGTCAATCGGCGACACACTGCGCTTACGTTGCATGCACGTCATGCGCAAGGCGTGTCAACAGCTCGCGTGTTGACCGACGATGCAGCCAATAACGACTTTGACGATAGTGAAGATGTAGAGGTTATCTTTGACCATGAATTGGTGAAGGCTCCACAGATTTACACCGTGTCGGGCAATCGTGCTGCAGCCATTAACCACCTCACCAGTTTGCGCAATGTGCCTTTAGGGGTTGAGGCTGAGACCGACGAGGAAGTGGCGTTTAGTGTGAGTGGCACAAACTTGTTGCCAGCTCCGCTCTATCTCTTGGATGCGAAGACCAACCAATACACTTTGCTTACCGACTCTGTAAAGGTGATGCTCCAACCGAACCAAGTGGGGCGTTATTTCCTTACTTCGAACATGAGTGAGGCAAATCCGGTGCAAACAGACTTGCGTTGTTATTCGGTTCATGCAGGTATGGTGGTTGCGGCAACTACCGAGGGTGACCTTCTCACCTCTATCGATGTTTTCGACATCTTAGGTCGTCATCTCCAAACGCTCACGCCCCAACAGTTGGTTTACACCTTCAATCTTTCTCAAGGTGTTTACTTAATTACGGTATCCTCTAAAAAGGTAACTGAAGGCAGAACCTTTAAGGTGATTGTGAAGTAAGCCTATCGGAGTTTAAGGTCAGAAACTTTTATATTTGCGCTTCGCGCTGGGTTAGTCAAAAATGTCCATCAACTGTCTCTTATACACA
>UQPD01000099.1 GCA_900542795.1 uncultured Prevotella sp.
CATACCTGGCTACCTTATATCACCCCTAACGGGGTGAGGCTGGCGCATGAAAATTCCTAATATAACTATCAAATCTCATGCAGAACATTTTTGAGGATTTTGAACACCCTACCTTGGAGGGCCATGCTTGATGATGATTGATTTCTGCTTGACTGTAGAATAGCACTTTATCTCTTAAGTGACTCGGTATTTGGAATATTAACTTGTCAGAGGCACCAACGATAATAAGGTTCTTAATAAAAGGGTTGTGCTGTAACACATCTGTAACCCAACCACCACATGAGATAACACCTTCCCATTGCGGTTGCTGCATGTCGGGGTGATGGTCGAGTACTATTAAAGAAAAAGGTTCTTGCAGTTTTGAAACCCAATATTCTGTAAGATAATGATAGTTGCCCGAGTCAATAAAATGAATAGCCTTTGTTGGATAGGGAGCGAGTAGACGATGCAGCGCTTTTCTTCCTTACTCATCACAATAGCAGTAAACTCCATTAAGATTACGACAATCTACATGGATGATATTGGGGGTTGAAGTGAACGATTCGTAATCGTAAACACCAGAGAAATTGAGAAGTATAATGGGTAATTGCTTGGTCATAACTGAAAAAATACACAATAAATGGGATAATTACAACCCAAGAATGGTCTTTTTAATCCATGAAATGCAACTATTTAGTTTGTAAAGATGCTGTTTATGGTTGATTTCTGTTTTTCTTTAGTGTTGTGAAATGTCATAAATAAGTCACGATATGCTATAAATGTAAACAAAGGAATAGGTTGATTTCCGTCTTATCTATGCAGATTGTGAACAAACAAATGTGTACAACACACGAGTTGTTATCGAGCCAAAAGCTTTTATAACACCACGGTGTGCTGCACACATTTGTATTAGTGATGAAAAGAGAGAGTTTAGATACTCTTAGTTTTATTATTTTTGATTAGTGCGCCTTGTAGAATACCAAACTATCATAGGCAGAGCAAAGGATGAGAGACGTTTTGTTGAGACGTTCTATGCGGTAGTCGGTGGCATTGCCACGAATGCCTAAACGTGTGAGACTTGTGGTGGCAGGGTCTGTAATAAGACTATCGCGATCGCGATAGTGTATGTAGGTTTGTGTTACAGATAGACGCGAGGGAGTGTATGAGAAACGTGCTGTGGTTTCGCCTGTATGTCCATTCAAAGGACTGGTTGAAGTGATGGCAAGCAGATTGAGCTGGAAATTCCAATAGATGTTATCAGCTTGTGCATCGAGAGGTAATGTGTAGTGCGTTTCCTCGGGCGATGCTTTGCTATAAATTTGTTGTAGTTTCCATCGACCATCCAAGTCACCATTGTCTGACAATTTAGAACAAGCAGCAACGATAAACAATATGCTGATGAACAATATGGGAAATGTGCGAAGATTTTTCATAATCAGGGAGTGTTATATGTATGGGCTAAAGCAATGCTAACGAGTTAGCAAACCTGTTTTGGATAATGAGAATTGGAAACCTGTGTTGTTGCGTAGCAAATTGCCACGGTCGAGAGCAAAGGCTGCTTTAACTTGCCAACCCTTTGTGTTAAGTTTGCCAATGCTTTGGGGGGCATAGCCTACTTCTGCCATAAAGCTGTTGAGCGTGCGTGCATGCTCGAAGGGCGAAGGGTAAGTACCTAAACTACGCTGATGGGTGTAGAGTAAACGATAATGAACACTTGCAGCAGGATTTCCGCTAAAACCTACGTGGTGCGCACGGAAACGATTGGAAGTAAGCGTGAGGTCGGCTGTATGATTGTAGAGCGGTGACACAAAGAGTGGATTACCCATGGCTTGTCCCCAATGTTGCCAACCTGCATACATGTTGTGGTTGTAATAATTGTCTTGTCCACTAATTTGGTCGTTAATCTCAGGCGTGTGGTCGTGATAGATGGGACCACTTTGGTAAGTGGTTTTTACATATTCGTAGACAATATTATTAACAAAACGGTTTTTGGGCAATGTAGCCTCAACGCCTACCATGCCATCGAGCCAACCATATTGTAAAAACATTTGTGAATGGTCCTCAAAAAAATGGTCGTAATAGGTGCTTAGACTCCAATCACTGCCATGCCAGGTGAGGCGTGCCATCCAACTGCCTAAGGTGTTGCCAGCAGAATTAGCGTAGCCATTACCATCGGTTGCATCACTGCCTGTGCCAAGCAAGGCATTGACAAAATCCTTCAATCCGTGCGTCATTTTAACAGGAGTAGGATTTATGCCATCCCAAGTAAGGGTGTTGTAGGAAGTTCCGCCAAATTGTGTTGCCATCTCAATTCCACCTTCAAAAACTAACGGAAACTTTTGTGCATTACCTAAGCGCAAATAGCCAGCCTTGGTGTGTAGCAACACGTTCTTGGCATAATGGGCAGCAGTGTTGTTGCCTATGTATTGCTCTTGAAATCCACCGTCGGTGAGTATGCCATAGCTGATGTGTCCACGTATGGCAGCCCAATTACCTTTGCCCGTTATATTCCAATAATCGGGTAAAGAAAAACGTATGGCGGGGACGGGACGTGCGTTGATGCCAAGCGTCTGACCGCCTGTGCTGAGTTCGGCATTTTTAAGTGCCATGGGTTCTTGTTTGGCACCCACAGTGAAATTAGCCAACTTATATTGAAAGTCTGCATACAATTGTTGCACGAAGAAGGTGCTTTCTTGTCCGTAAGCTATGGTAAAATCAGCTCCATAGCCTATGCGCCATTTACTTGTGCTATCTGTTTGTGCGTTACGCAAGATGCCTGCACGCAAATATCCGTTCGACCCTTTGGTAGCTGTAACTCCATAACGGTTGGCAGTTAGCCAAAATGGTGCATCACCACTTGAAGCTGTTACGTTACCTTCAACATTATAGCTTGCTTGATGCATGGCACGCGATAAGGCGGTTTGGGCATGAAGCTTGCAACAATTAGTTAGGCACAAGGCGCACAATGTGGCGGTAAGTTTAATAAAAGACTGATTCATATTGTGAACTGGGGGTGTTGGCGTTTTTGTTTCACTCGGAGATGTTACCTACGTTTACCCTTACGTGTTTGTGGAGCAGGGTTGAAGTTAGGGTTGTAGCTTTTGCGCTGTTTGGGCTTTTCAGCACGATGGGCGTTGTCAGTGCGGTAGGGTTTCTCTGCACGATGGGGTTTGTCTGTTCTTTGGGCAGAAGATTTAGTTTTTACCGATTTATTGCCTCGTGTTGGTTCGGGAGTAAAGGGCATAAACTGTTGACCTTGTGGATAAAGGCGATTGATAAGGTCGGGGCGTCCCATGCGTTTTAGTTCGCGAATGATGCGTGGACGTTCCTCGGGTTTATACCAAAAGAAGAACATGCGTTGACGCAGTTTCTCGTCTGGCGTATGAGCAGAGAACTCTGGTTGCAAGGTGTAAGGATGGTAACCCGAATACCAAGTATCGGTAGATACGGTCATGGGGGTGGGGGTGAAGTCTTGCACTTGTTCAAGTTGAAAGTTGAGGTCGCGTGTTTCGGCAGCTAATTCAGCCATATCCTCTTCTGTACAACCAGGGTGTGAAGAGATGAAGTAAGGAATGATTTGCTGACGAAGACCTTCTTCGCGATTGATGCGGTCGAAGATACGCTTAAACTCATGGAAGAGTTTAAACGATGGTTTGCGCATGATTCTCAGAACGTTATCAGAAGTATGCTCTGGAGCTACTTTAAGTCGCCCTGATACGTGATTAACAATGAGTTCACGGGTGTATTCGCGTGCCGCTTTACACAGATTTTCGTCTTTGTAGTTATGTAACAGCAAGTCGTAGCGCACACCGCTACCGATAAAACTCTTTTTGATGCCAGGCAGGCTATCTACAGCTTTATAAATATCGATGATGGGTGCGTGGTCGGCATTTAAGTTAGGACAAACAGCAGGGCTAATGCAAGAGGGACGTTTGCATTTGCCACAGATTTCAAGATTCTTTCCGTGCATGCCATACATATTGGCAGAGGGTCCGCCAAGGTCAGAAAGGTAGCCACGAAAGTCGGGCATTTGCACAATTTTTTTTACTTCTTTGAGGATGCTCTCTTTAGAGCGGCTCATAATAAACTTGCCTTGGTGGGCAGAGATTGTGCAGAAGGCGCAACCGCCAAAACAGCCCCGATGAATGTTGACCGAGAATTTAATCATCTCGTAGGCAGGAATGCGTTTACCTTTGTATTTGGGATGTGGTAAACGTGTGTAAGGCAGGTCGAACGAGTGGTCGATCTGCTCTGTGGTCATGGGAGGATAGGGTGGGTTAATCACCACAAACTCGTTGCGCAGTTGCTGAATGAGGCGTTGTGGATGGAGTTTGTTGCTTTCTTCTTCCACGTGTCTGAAGTTGGCTGCATAGAGTTTTTTGTCTTTTAAGCAATCCTCGTGTGAGTTAAGGATGATGTCGTCTTCTTGAAATCCTCCAGGAATGTCATCGCGCTTTTGCAGCGTTACCGTTTGGCGCACAGGGTATTTGCGCATTAGGCTTTCAAACTGTTCGGTATTGCAGAAAGCGTCATCGCGACCATGCAGCACATGATTGTCGATGGTTTGACAAAGGTCGAGCATAGGCATTTCGCCCATACCATAAATAAGCAAGTCGGCTCCGCTCTCAGCAAGAATGCAAGGGCGAAGTTTGTCTTGCCAATAGTCGTAGTGGGTGACACGACGCAATGAGGCTTCGATGCCACCTAACACAACGGGAACATCGGGAAAGACTTGTTTAAGAATTTTGGTATATACAATGGTGGGATATTCAGGACGCATGTCGTGTCGTCCGTCTGGACTATAGGCATCCTCAGAGCGCAAACGTTTGTTTGCCGTGTATTTATTAACCATTGAATCCATGCAGCCTGGGGCAATGCCAAAGAATAAGCGTGGGCGTCCCAATTTTTTAAAGTCACGAAAATCGCCATGCCAGTCGGGTTGTGGAACAATGCATACGCGGTAGCCAGCATCCTCAAGGACGCGACCTATAACGGCAGCTCCAAACGAGGGGTGGTCAACGTAGGCATCTGCCGAGAATAAGATGATGTCGGCTGTGTCCCAACCGCGAAGGTCCATTTCTTTTCGAGTGGTGGGTAGCCAGTCTGTTAGTTGCATGAATTGGGATTTATTAGAGGGTGTTAGGAGAGTTAGAAGAAGTTAGGGGAAGTTAGAAGGGAAGAAGTTGGAAGGAGTTAGAAGAATGGATGTTGGGAGATAAGATAGGGCATATGAAGATGAGGCTGTTCAAAAAGACCTCTAACTTCTTCTAACTTTCCTCCCCCAAAAAACTCCTAAATCTTCTTCTAACTCCTTTCCTTCAGTAACCTCTTTCACCTATTTTATTGTGGATGCTGTTCGCACCAATCGATGTAGGTTTGGATAAGGTTTTTAAGTCCGTAAGCCTTCATTTTATCGTGATAAACCACGTCGATGCAGAGGTCGAGTAAGTCCTTGGTGTTCTCTTTGCTTGATGCAATGAGTGAGCGGATGTTGAGTTTAAGTTTCTCAAGTTCAGTTTCGGTTACGTAACCAGTAGAACTAACAAGCCCATTAAAGAGGTTGTATTTGCGAATAGTTTCAAGGTTCTGGTCGGTAACATTCATGTGGCGTGTGCCACTTTCATTGAGTTGAATATCGTACATGTTATAAAAAGATTAAGGATTTTATAGAAAGGGTAAGTAAGAAGTTGACTAAACTCTCTATTAGACGACTTCTTACTCCTCGGTTTTATTTTCTTACCAAAGGAACTACTTACTTTTATTGTCAATTTGAGATTTAGCAGCAAAGTATGCCTTTTCCCAATCGGTGTCAAGACTAAAAGGTGTTATTTCACCATGGTTGAGAATAAATGACAAGGTGGTTTCCTTGTCGGGATCATTGAACATGGGGTTCGAAATGGAGGCATCCGTAAAAATCATGACGCGTTTTTGCAACTTATCCTCGGTTGTTCTTTTGCCCTTACTAACATGCTCAAAGAAAAGCGTAACAAATTCAGATAGGTAGTAAGCTTGTGTGTCAAGGAAAAGCGATGGGATGGTATCCGTTTCTTCGTACGCCTTTCGCTTCATATACACCAAGGCTGTACGTTTAAACTGTGCAATTTGTGTTTGTGTAAAGCTGCTCACTGGAGAATTAACAATGCGTGTGGCATTATTCAACACGTAATCGTATACGCTCTGAGCATGGCTCGTTGTAATGGCGCAGCATATAAATGTGAGTAGTGCAATGAGGTGTTTCATTTTATAAAAATGTTATGTGGATAAGCTATAATGAGTGCAAAATCACAACGTGCAATTAGGAATGTTCTGAAACGTTAACAGAATTACTAAAAGAACACGCTTAATGAACGCGGTTGGCATTTTGCTTTACGAAAGCAGCCCATGAGTGTGGAGCTGAAATGCTTCGTTCAGGTTTGCCACTTTGCAAATAGTGACAATAAGCTGCTGCAAGAGCATCGGTAGCGTCAAGGTAGGGCAACATGTTAGCATCAGGAATGTGGAGCATTCGTTGTAACATGGCAGCCACTTGCTCTTTGCTGGCTTGACCATTTCCTGTGATGGCTTGTTTTATTTTTAGCGGAGCATATTCGTGAATGGGAATGTCGCGACTAATAGCTGCGGCAATGGCTACGCCTTGTGCACGTCCTAACTTAAGCATGCTTTGCACGTTCTTGCCAAAGAAGGGAGCTTCGATAGCCATTTCATCGGGTTTAAAAGCTTCGATAATGCCTGTAACACGTTCGTAAATTCTGCCTAATTTTAGGTAAACGTCCTTGCATTTTCGTAAGTCGATTACGCCCATTGCTTCAACGCTGATTTTGTTGCGCCCACAGAGTTTTATAACGCCATAACCGAGCATATTTGTACCAGGGTCGATGCCTAATATTATTTTTTCGGTGGTAGTCATAATGCAAAAATACAGATAAGCGTCGAATTTCGTGCATTTATTCTGCTATTTTTTTTATTATTTGCAGATTAACTTGTACATTTGCAACGTGCTGAAAAGGCACTTATAACGAAATAATAAAAAAATTAAGCTAAAAATGAAGCGTTTATTCTCATTACTTGTTGCAGTATTGTTCTGTGCAGGTGTTATGGCTCAAGCCGTTATTAAGTTTGAGAAAACGAGTCTTGACTTCGGAAAATTTCACGAATCTAAAGTACAGTTTGGTGAATTTGTTTTCACCAATACGGGCAATAAGCCTTTGGTTATTCAGCAAGCCTTTGGCTCATGTGGTTGCACTGTTGCAACTCCGCCTAAGGACCCCATTGCTCCTGGTCAGAAGGGAGTGATTAAGGTTTCATATAATGGCAAAGGAAAGTTTAAGGGCGATTTTAAAAAGCTTATAACAGTCCGCTCAAATGCCAGTAACTCTATTGTGCGCGTTTTCATTCAGGGCTATATGCTTGTGGATGAATGATAAGTAGGTGTGCAAACTTCCCCTCAACGCTCTCATTCTAAAAACCCTTTAAATTCTCATACAATATGGATACAAACAATCACCTTGTGATTATGGCAGGTGGTGTTGGAAGTCGTTTCTGGCCCATCAGTAGCGAAGAACTGCCTAAGCAGTTTCTTGACATTCTTCATTGTGGTCGCACATTGATTCAGCTTACCGTAGACAGATTCAGAGATTTGGTACCCAATGAGAATATTTGGGTGGTGACTTCTGAGAACTATCGTAACACAGTTAAAGAACAACTGCCCGAAATTCCTGAGCAAAACATATTGTGTGAGCCTTGTCGACGCAATACAGCTCCTTGCATTTGTTATGCGAGTTGGAAAATTAAAAAGACGAATTCTAAGGCTACTATCGTTGTTTCGCCCGCTGACCATGTTGTGGTAGACACGAAGGCGTTCCAAGAGTCGATTGCCGACTCTATGGCGTATGCTGCTGAAACTGATGCAATTGTAACTATAGGTTTGAAGCCTACACGTCCTGAAACGGGCTATGGCTACATCAAGGCAGACTTGAGCTACTCATCATCGCGAAAGCAAAACATCTTCCGCGTAGACGAATTTAAAGAGAAGCCTTCGCTTGAGGTGGCAAAGGAGTATCTAAAGCAGTCGAACTATCTTTGGAATTCGGGCATCTTTATTTGGAACGTAAACACTATTATCAATGCGTTCAGAGTGTACGAACCTAACATTTCAGAGATATTTGAGGATATGTTGCCTGATTACGGCACAGAAAAGGAACAGCAACTCATTGATGAGGCTTATCCTGGCTGTAAAGACATCTCGGTGGACTATGCCATCCTTGAACGTGCTGAAGAAATATTTGTTTTTCCCGCTGATTTTGCGTGGAGTGACTTAGGCACATGGAATTCACTGCGCGAACATTGCGACAAAGATCAATATGGTAACGTGAAGATGGGTGATAACATCAAACTCTTTGATACCTATAATAGTATTGTGCACACTTGTGGTAAGAAAGAAGTGGTGATTCAAGGTCTTGATGGCTATGTTGTGGCTGAAAAAGATGGCAAGCTACTTATATGTAAACTCTCTGAGGAACAAAGAATAAAACTCTTTCATTAAATAGGTGTTTTGGGACACTTACTTAGGATTTAAAGTTTAGAGGCAAGCAAATAACTTCAACACTCTTAAACTTCAAAAAAATCTTTTTCCTTGTGACAGATTTCTCACAGAAAATATTATCATGGTATTCGCACAACAAACGCGAATTGCCTTGGCGAAATATCTCCGACCCATATAAAATATGGGTATCGGAGATTATTTTGCAACAAACGCGCATTGTGCAAGGCTACGACTATTATTTGCGCTTCGTTGAAGCCTTTCCGAATGTAAAGGCTTTGGCAGAGGCTGATGAGGACGAAGTGTTGCGTATGTGGCAAGGGTTGGGCTATTACAGTCGTGCTCGAAACATTCACACTGCAGCCCAACAGGTGATGGAACAGTGGCATGGCACATTTCCTACCACTTACGAGGGGATACGCTCGCTTAAAGGTATTGGCGACTATACGGCTGCTGCAATCAGTTCGTTTGCCTTTCATTTGCCTTATGCTGTGGTAGATGGAAACGTTTACCGCGTGTTGAGCAGATTTTTTGGCATAGAAACGCCCATTGACACAACGCAGGGCAAAAAATATTATGCTGCGTTGGCACAACAACTCTTGCCAGTAAAGGAGAATGCCGATTATAATCAAGCACTCATGGACTTTGGAGCTACACAATGTTTGCCCACTTCGCCTTGTTGCGAAAGTTGTGTGCTAAACAATGCTTGTGTGGCGTATCATTCGCATAGGGTGGGAAACTTCCCCGTGAAAACGCATAAGGTGAAAACCAAAGAGCGCTTTTTTGTTTACATCAAAGTGATTACATCCCAAGGTACGTGGTTAATGCGACGTGGGGCAAACGACATTTGGCAAGGACTTTATGAATATCCGCTTATGGAATTTGACCATACACCTACACTTGCAGATTTGCTAAAAACAGATTTTGTTAAGAGTTTGCCACGAGACGGACAATGGAAAGTTGTGAAGGAGCGTTACCGCCATGTGCTGACGCACCAAGTGATTTGGGCTGACTTGTACACATTGACCTTTGATTACGCTTTTTCTGCACCCTCAAAGTATCTTGTTGTGGCAAAAGATGAATGTAATAAATACGCCATGCCGCAACTCATTCATAAACTCGAAAAAAAATAGAAACACACTGAAGTCGTCTAAACTTTTATGAAGTTCAAGATTTGCCTTTATTTTTGAAGCGAT
>UQPD01000100.1 GCA_900542795.1 uncultured Prevotella sp.
TACGAGATTACTACGCGTCTCGTGGGCTCGGAGATGTGTATAAGAGACAGCATTTTTCATCCTTCACAGATGTTTAAAAAGCATTGAACTGTTGCAGATGAAACACGCTTTGAAGTAAATAACAACAAAATAAATTAATCTAAAACAAAAAACATGAAGAGAATTTTGCAATTAACTTTTTGCACGTTTTCTCACCAATGCCTCTTACTGTTGGTGTGCTTAATGTGCGCATTGCCATCATGGGCCGACAAAACCTCGGGCAATGTCACTTACAAAATCGAGGGTGACAATGCTGTTGTTACAGGCTTAGCTGATGCAGCACTCAAAGCCATCACAATCCCCGGAGAGATTGAAGGACACAAAGTGGTGATTGGCAACCGCGCCTTTTCTTGGTGCGCAAACCTCACATCTGTCACAATGTCTAAGGGTGTAACCCGCATCGGATATGAAGCTTTTTACAATTGCTCAAGCCTTACAACTATTACCATCCCCGAAGGAGTAACAAACATTGGCGATGGTGCATTTTGGCTTTGCTCTAACCTTGAGTCTGTAACAATTCCTGAGGGAGTAACAACTTTGGGATATAAAGCTTTTGCTAACTGCTCAAATCTTGCAACAATTACAATCCCTGAAAGGGTAACAAATATTGGAGATGAAGCTTTTTCGGGATGCTCAAAACTCACATCTATTAGCCTTCCCAGTACCATTCAGAATTTAACCGGAAAAACTTTTGCCAACTGGTATGGAACCTTAAACGTAACGTCTAACGACCTTTCGTTCGAGAATGGCGCATTGTTCAACTCAAACAAGCAAAAGCTCATTGCCTATTGTTCTAATAGCAACAACTATGCTATTCCTAACAGCGTAACAAGCATTGGCAAGGGAGCCTTCTATGGTTGCAACAACCTCAACACCCTTACAATTCCCGAGAATGTAACCGATATTGACACCGAAGCCTTCTCTAACTGCATCAACCTCACCACAGTTGCTATCCCTGCAAGTGTTACTCGCATAGGCGAAGGAGCTTTTCAAAAGTGTACAAAGCTCACTTCACTTACCATGCAAAATGGTGTAACCAATATCGAACGCTATGCTTTTTCAGGCTGCAAGCGTCTTGCCACAATTGCATTGCCCCAAGGTGTAAAAAATTTGGGAGACTATGCCTTTGATGGTTGCGCAAGCCTCACCTCCGTTACACTTCCCGAGGGACTAACCCACATCGGTATGGGAGCCTTTACCAACTGCGCTAAACTCAAGTCTATCAACATCCCCAGCAGTGTTAACGATTTAACTGGTAGAACATTTGCCGACTGGTATGGAAACTTAACCGTTTCGTCAGCAAACTACACATTTGACAATGGCGTATTATACAATCAGAATAAGGAAAAAGTAATTGCCTACTGTTCTGAAAACGACAGCTACGAAGTTCCCAACAGTGTAACATCTATCGGTGATGGTGCCTTCATGAATTGCGCCCACCTCACTTCAATTAAGCTTTATAACAATGTTACAAGCATCGAAGATTGGGCTTTCGCAGGCTGCTCAGGTCTCCAATTCATTGAAATTCCAACCCATGTAAATAGCATCGGAAAATTTGCTTTCGACTATTGCACAGGTCTCACCTCTATAAACATTCCCGAAAACGTAAAGAACATCGGACAAGGTGCTTTCAACAAGTGCACCTCTCTCGCCACCGTTACCATGTCTCAAGAAGTTACAGGCATTGAAAGTTGGGCTTTCTCAGGCTGTTCAAGCCTCACCTCTCTCATCATCGTAAAAGGTGTAACGGGCATTGGCGACTATGCTTTTTACGACTGCTCAGGTCTTGTGTCTGTTACCATCCCCGAGAAAGTAACAAACATTGGCGACCATGCTTTTGTTGATTGTACTGCACTTACCGAAGTTACCTGCAAGGCAACCGTTGTGCCTAATAGCACCAATAGCTTCTCTGAAGACGGAACAATGCCCTCAGAGGTAAAACTTTATGTTCCTGCTGAAAGCCTCGATGCCTACAAAACCTCTCCTACTTGGAATATCTTCAACGAAATCGAATCGCTTTCTTACATTGCAATCAACATCTCTGCAGCTCAAAAAACAACCTACTGCAGCGACCAAGCACTCGACTTTACAAACACTACAGGCGTTAAAGCCTATATTGCTTCAGGCTTCAGTCCAAGCACAGGCATTGTGTTGCTTACAAGAGTTAAGAAAGTTCCTGCTGGCGTAGGTTTCATGCTCATTGGTAGTGAAGGAAAATACGACATCCCCTTCTGCGAAACAGACTTTAGCTACGCAAACTTGTTTGTTGGCACCGTGAGCGAAACAACCGTGTCTGGCACAGCTGCTGGCAAAAACAACTATGTGCTTGGCAATGGCAACGAAGGTGTGAAGTTCTATCTCGCCAACAACACCGTAGTTCCTGCTCACAAGGCTTACCTCAGCATTCCTGCTCCCATTATGGGCGCACCTACCAAAACCATAAGCTTTGCATTCGAAGACGACGATACAACTACTGGCATCATCACAGTAAACGACATGATGAAAATAACCAACATCAAGGTCTATGGCATTGATGGTCGCCTCAAAAATGGCATTTCATCAGGTATCAACATTGTGAACGGCAAAAAGATCTACGTTAAATAATAAACTGCGACATTGACTATGAACAAAAAAACATACATTAAGCCGCTGACGCAGTCTGTTGAATTGTCGCAATCAAGCATCCTTTGCGCCTCTTTACCCGACGACTCTGACAAATTCCACAAGGTTGACACAGAGGATATTGAAGAAGGCGACGTTTCAAACCATCCGTTCGACAACTCATGGGACGTACTTTAACCCCCATCGTATGGGGCTTCAAATAAAGAAGAACCAATCTCTCTAACTAAACACGGGCAATTATCTATTCTTATCAGTTCTGTTGCTGAAATTGAATAGATAATTGCCCGTGTTTTTTGGGCTCACTGAGAAAATTCTGTGTTTGACTAAATCTTACTCAAATAAACCAACACAAAGTTTCCCTGTAATCTAAAAAGGCTCTAATAATCCAGCCAGATTATTAGAGCCTTTTTTGAAGGTAACGAAGGGGGAGCTCGTTGCATACAACAGCAAATAGTTTTTAGTCCCCCTTCGTGTTAATGTTTTTTATTCATCGTCCGAATAGTCCCAAGGTACTTGTCCACTCCACCCATTGGTCATAGGTGTAATGCCTTCTTCAGCATTACCAGGTTTTACAGTTATTTCAGGACTTGATGCACAAATAATGGGCATTTCGCTTGCCAAGTCAATAATTGTCATAGACGGCTTTATATATTGTCTCATCTTACTGTTACTCTTTTATTGTTAACTACATAAACTCCTGGTTGCAATCCTTTCAATGCATCCTTAGCCTTAACTTTCGAACGGATAAGAATGCCCGATGCACTGTATACATCCACTCTTGCTGAGCTTTCGCCGGTAATGTCATCAATTCCTGTAATTGCACCAAAGTCAAACTTTAATTGGCTGAATGCTATATCCTGCTTATTTAAATAGCAGCGATAAGGATTGATTGTAATGTTTTGCCCTTTAGCAACTTGATAGAATCCTAATCCATCAATTTCTTGGTTTTGCATTACGTAAGCACCTTCAGGTACTTTTGAGTCTACATAAACTCCTGTGAGGTAGGGAGTTGAATAAGAATCGTTCAAACCGCAATAATTACCATTCAGATGATAGGTACCAGGTGTACCACGCACGATGTAAGGAGTGTTAGCTTGAGCTTCTTCTACCTTTTCAAGTTGAATGCTCGAACCATTTAATCCCGTACAATTGTACACTTCGAATCCTGATTGCGGAACAAAGCTAAAAGGCACTATCAAGGTTCCGATACCTAAAGGAGACAACGTATAACTTACTCCAGGAAAATCTGTACCACCTGTTACGGTAACTTGAGAATATTCCACATGGTCTAAGTCGTCTGCACTGATTCCACTGGCATCTTTCTTTACGAAACGAGCACCATCCATCTGAATAGCATACGTACCATTGTAGGTTTCTGGGTCAGCCACAAGACCGATAGTGAAAAGTTCAGTACATTCGTTGCCATCTTCATCATCGGGATAATAATTCTCGTTTTGCGACGAGGTACTGATGATTTTTAGCAAAGTGGGGTCAGGCATATTACAGTTAATGGTGTGTGTGCTTGAGGCACGCACTGAAAGATTGATATCTTTCACCCATTCTCTACCTTTCTTTACCAAGTTAATGCGAAAACCGCGAGGTAAGGTAAACTCCATATTAAATGCCGTGTAGTCTACATCAGGATTTTTTTCGTAAACGGTCATGTATGTAACCGTTTTTCCATCGGCTGTAAACTTCATTTCAGCATCCGTCCACACTTGCAGTTTGCTTGATTGCGCAAAAGCAAAGAATGGAGCCAATGCCCAAAGAAGCATAATCCACTGTTTTATTTTCATTTTCTTGTTTTTAATCGTTTTCTAATTGGTCTTTTTTTCGAAGTCGATAAGTATACATCTTGCATCATCACCACATCAAGTGCGTCAATCTTACCATCGGCATTCATATCGGCAGCAGTGGCATTGATGTAAGTTTGTTTATCGCCCAAATAGTAGTTAATAGTAAGCACAGCATCGAGTGCATCAACCACTTCATCAGAATTAGCATCACCCATTTTGCAAGTGTTGAGCGAGGCTTCAGCTATCAAGTCTTTAGTTTCGACATTGCCAGCAGAGTCAGTGGCTAAGGTGCAGAAGGCATATTCCATTCCTGGATAGATTCGGAAGTCTATAGCTGAAGAATCTGTTTCAGCTACATGTTCCCAATTTGTACCCTTACCATACTGCACATAGAGAGTTTGTTTCCAAATGCCCGACTTTTCGTCTTTTCCTTCAAAATGGATAGTGACAAGTGTGTCACATTTTGAAACAACATCTTTCACGCGACTTTGGGGCTTTATATCGTCCACTACATTCGTCCACGTTGGTGTAAGAATAGGATCGTTTTCATCGAACACAATAGATGCGCGGTTGGCTATTGCAGTACCATCAGCAAATGTATTGTTTAGTGCGATGTCAAAGGCAACTTCACCAATACCCGATATTCCATCATAATTAACAGGAAGGAAACCTTGCATTACATCATTGGTTGGCTCCATGGTCATGGGGTCGATAGAGGTGAAGGTCCAAGTGGCGATACCTTTGAAACTGTCATATTTTCCTTCCACTTGTGCAATAGCGTTGATAGATGGACGCATATCAACAGTTTTTACAAAACGTTGCTCACCATCAAGCGTTATCACCTTTTCGCCAATTTTAATGCTTGTAGGTTTGTAGCTATTTAGGTCGAAATAGTGAGCATTGAGTGTATCTTTCACTTCAACAACGTGAGCTGATGCCGTAGCAAATTCAGGATCGTTTTCAAATTCAATTCGATAGTTCATATTTTGCACTTCGGCAGTCATAAACTTGCTTCCCGATTCAGCTGTATAACCATAGATATCGTTCGGGTCGAGAGAATTAACAGGCTCTGAAGCACCACCTCCTGGCGGTGGAGGACAGTTCTTATTTGGACGTATCTTATCGCAATCTTCTACATTATATACATGTTCCATATCCCATTCATCCAACATCTCATTTCCCTCACACATTCTTGCTTTATAGCTCCGAATTGTCTCGAATGGAGTGCAGCTTTCTTTCGAGTTTCTTCTAACCGCACGAACCTTCGATGAAGATGATACGTTATCCAAATTCTCAGGATACCATACGTATAAATAAGCCTTAGATGTAGCCTTCATTGAAATGGAAAGAACCTCTTCCATGCCAGGTCGTAGATTTACAGGAATTTGAAGCATGTGCAAAACAGGATAACCATCAATATAGTCATTATCTGTACTTTTAACAAAAAACATCTTATCACCCGAAATAGGTGCATTTTGTTCTTTCAAATCTTCAATTTGCTTCAAATAGGGCTGCGGAATCGTTTTACGGAAAAATTGCATCAAGTCAGCACCCTTTACATCCACTCGAATGAGGTCGTCTGGCGTTTGCGTATAGATACAAACAGGCACATTCATGTCATAAACAGACATGTTTCCTTCATTCTTAAGTTTGATAGTATAAGTGTTGCTAGTTGTACGTAGATAGTTAGAGGCAAAAGTCACATTTCCTTTAATGGTAATAGGACGTGCTTTTTCCACCTTAATGCATTGGGCTACCGTCTTAGCGTCCTCTTTGAAATTGAAGGTCAAATCATAGGGTCCAATCGGCAAATCTTTAAAGTTGAATCTTACTGCCAAGCGAGAATCACTAATATGAGTAATGCTGTCAGCCAGAATATCTTGTGCTGCATTCAATGTAACGCTTTCCAATTGATTGAAGCCGTTTCCTTGGAATGTAATGGTACTTGGACCTCCATTTCCTACCACATGCACGTCTTGACTCACCACATCGTATTTGTCCAAATGGATATAATCGAGGGTCAAATTACGCTGTGAACCACTCACATCGTGTACGCCCACATAGTAAGTGCCTTTTTCCCAAGTGTGACAGCCATCATAATTGATGGATTTATCGCCAGAGGCAGCATAGACTTCCTTACCGCTAGGTGAGAATACCTGTATAGAAGTGGCCTGACTACTTCTAAAAGCAATGCTATCACCTTCTTCGGCTTTCAATTCAAACCATCGGATGACATTGTTGCGAGGGCTGTCGAAGGTTTGCGAAGACTGAATTGGTTCCATGTCTGCCAAATCTCTACTCACCTTATAATCCGTAAAAGCTGCAGATGATTCCGTGATGCGTCCTGCGGCATCAAATGTACGGAGGTGGAAATCATTTCGTGCATAGAGCATCGGAACACCAGCCTTGTCCACCTCAAAGGTGAACGAACTGCTGCGGAATGGCTCTGAGGTTACAGGCAAAAGTTGCATTAGCTTTAGTGGGTCAACACGTTGTAACAAATCGGTGCGTACTGCGTTTTCTTCATTATCATTGAGCCAATAGTCGTAACGAGTAATGCCGTTACCACCTAAGGGCGTCTTCATGAAGAATACAGAACTGGCTTTTGAGGTAATGCCATTTTCGGTAACCATCATAAAGCTAATTTGGTGCAAACCATCAGCAAGGGTGGAAAGGTCGAGGTCGAAGTGGAACAAACCATTCTTGTAAACTCCTGCTTCATTTTGATGACTGCTTCCATCCACAGAATAGTAGCATTTCATCGATGCATACTCCTGCGGTGTCATTGTTCGATAGAAGTAGGTTTCGCGCATGCCTGTAGCTGCACCACTGGGTGTAACGGTTAACACTTGCAACTTGTGGATGCCAGGTGTCATGCCTGCTGCGTCAAGCTCCCAGTGCAGAAGTCCATTGCGGGTTGCCACGGCTTCTTGCTTATAAAGTTCTCCGTCCACAAAGAGCATGCAGGTTAGGCTGTCAATCCCCTCTGTTTGTGGAACCTTGATAAACATTTGCGAACTGGGTGACGAATAAACATCATTACCCACTTGTGTATGAAGCAAGTGGACACCTTCGCTTAAAGCGCTGGCATCAAACGTGAGGGGTTGTCCGTTGAATTTGCCACGTTGCAAGGTACTGCGGTCGTTGTCTACCCATAATTCATAGTTGCCTAACTTTGCCGTCATTGGCAGTTTATAGAATAGGCAAGAGCGTGTACTGCTCACATTGGTTTTGCTCTTATCCTTGTAATAGAAATGCAGGGTATGCAAACCATCACTGAGTTTCGACACATCGATCATGGCTGCAGCATTTCCTCCTGAAAAAGCTTGTTCGGCTTTGTCGTTATCATCCAGCCAATAGTAGAGTTGTCCTTCCGCCTGGTTAGGTGTCTTGATGAAGTAAGCAGTATGTGGCGCACTCCATACTCCTTTTTCGTTCTTGGCTTGAAAGTGGAAACTGTGGAGGCTACAGTCCAACTGACTCACATCTATCTCCTCCTGCCAATGTGCGTTGGCAGAAGTAAGGAGTTGGGCTTGCGAGTCATTCCCATCAAACCAATATTTATAATCAAAGGTGGCTTGTCCCCTTGCTGCCCAATGGACACAAAGGAACAAAGCCAATAACAATAGTTTTCGCATAGTTTCTTACGTTTGAAAGTGGTAAGAGGCAGTGTTACTCGCCGCTCTTCACTTCGATGTCCACACTGAGTTTGCCGTCGGCAGTCGTCTTCGATGCCACATTAAACTTCGTTATTTGCGGATTGGTGGGAACGGCAGAATAGGGCAAACTTCCACCATAGATACCGATTTCTCCACCATCGGTGGCCTTCAATACATCGCGATTTTGGTCAGTAAGCTTATAGTCCTTTGAGTCATCGTAGCCTCTAAGGTAAGCAAAGCGTTCATCGCTTGTAGGGACTCTGAGGTTTGTATTGTTGGGAATGGTTTTTAAAAAATCAGTTATATCAGAAATAAAGAGGTTGTTGTATGCGGAGGATGAAACGGAAATATAATCATTGGGAGTTATTATGCAGCTCTTATACTCATTTCCTTCCTCAGAGAAATTGCCTTTTAAAATAACACAATGAGAAAAGGACATGTATCCATAACCAAAGCTGTTCACCACAGAATTTAAAAATTGTGCAGAATTACCATATCCAACAAATATTTCATGTGTTATTCTACAATTTAGAACTGTTAAATCTCGTACTATGGAAGGGCTATAGATGTTAGCGGGACATACTTTTTTAAATCTCGACTTAAGGAACAAAGCATTCTTGACCTGTCCTTCATAAAAACAAAGAGTTCCATTATGATAAATCCCCTCCAAAGTCAGTCGTCCTGTATCTTCTGCGGGAATCTTAATTTTAAAATCACCTGACAAAATAGTGGGTTCGCTTACAATATCGTAAGCTTTGGTTACATCCATACCCGCACCACGAATGGTTACGGCTTTGGAAATGTCGGTACTAAGGAAGGTTCCGCTTGAAAGCGTAATCACGTCGCCACTGACTGCAGCAGCATGTGCTTGTCGTAGGGCAACAGTTCCATAAAACGTGAAAATGGTACCTTCATGGTTAAGTGTTGCCATTAAAGAGGTTTGAGCGAAGCTCGACACTGCACATACAAGCACAAGGAAAAAAGAAATAAGCTTCTTCATAGCAAAAAAAATTGGGCGGAACTGTTCTGTGTCTTTTCCGCCAATCAGGTACCGCCAAGCACCTTAACGTATAGAAAAGCACGAACAGCTCACGCCCAAAATAAGGACATGAGCCTTCGTCTGCTTGCTCTCATACGTTTTTGAAATTGGCGGTTTCGATTGGTCGAGAAACAAGGACAAAGTCCAAGAATATTAAATATGTCTGCCCAACTAACAATCTTGCTGAAAGTGGGCACACGTGATTGAATACTGAGTCACATTCCAGTCACGCGAGGTGAATAATGAGTTTAAATTAGATGTTTGCAGCAAGGTTTTTTAATAAATGGGGAGAATGGTGTGCTGTTTCAACTGAGCATTCCCTTACCATATAGTCATCATTTGGCAAAATGCTGCAAAAAAATTACCATTTGAAGGACTACCGCGCAAAGTTAGTAAAAAAACATAACTTCCACCTCTATTTCCTTCAAAATTTTAAAAGGGCGTAAAAAAGGCTCTATCCTATTACCTCAAAAAGCCCATTTAGTAACAGTAAAAAAACAACTTGGTACGAAATACTAAGCAGATTTGCACCAAA
>UQPD01000101.1 GCA_900542795.1 uncultured Prevotella sp.
GTGAGGCTGGCGCATGAAACATTGATGATTCTATCAAAAATCGTGCAGAAAAAATTGCGAATTTTGAACACCCTATAAAATGAATAATGAACAATGAATAATGAACAATGCGTAAGGCATGCTCAATTATTCATTATTCATTATTCATTGTTCATCGTGTTACAACGTTAAGCAAGGTGCTTAATTCGTTGCAGTAGATGTTGTTTTTGTTTTTACTAAACGAGAAGCGCTGACGCTCAAATTTTGTGGTATCGTAAAGATATATGGTATACCCTTCAATGCGATAGGCAAAGTTGCCTTCGTGAATAAAGGTTGGTTCGAGTGACTTTATGAAGTCGGCTGTTTCCTCGTCCTTAGTCATAGCCTTTGCTTTGTAGCTAAGTACACATCGGTTAGAGGTTACAAACGACACGGTGAGCCACAACTGTACTTTCTTAGCAAATGTGGCAGCATCCTCTTCTTCACTCAGTTTTACCTGACCACTAAACTTTTTGCCTTTTACAGCACCCAAGATAACAGGACACTGGGCATTGGCAATAGAAAGACTATCGTCTGAGAATTGCAAGCGACGTTCAGCAAGTTTGGCATCTTCAACCTTCAACTCCTTTTCGCGCTTAATGGCTTGTTCCTCGGTCAAGCTGTCTTTTTCAACAGCCAACACCAACTCTTCTCTCATCAATTCCAACAAACGGGCATGGCGATGGGTGAACGATTCACCATTTATCCATTTTTCGTCAACTCCTTCGCTTGTGAACACACCATTGTTATACTTGAAGTTGGGATGATCTGTACCTCTTCGGGCTAAGTCTTGCAAGGTATTGCGCTTCAGCGTACCTACGTAAGAGTCGCCATTTTTAAAGTCAATTTTAAAGAGGTCGGCATTGTCCTTGCTGATGTGTGTGCCATCGGCATAAGTCATTGCACCTGTCCAATCGTTGTCGGCAAGACGTACAATGTCGCCATCGGTAAACTTTAACTCGTCTTTGCTAAATGTTGCACCATCGCTAAAAACAAAATGTCCGTCTTCTGTGCAATTTACCAAAACCTCGTTAATCGTAAAATCGGCAAAGAATCCTTTAATTTTCTCAGGTGAATAGCCGAGCAAATCAAGATTACGTGGCAAAGGCATGTTAGGAACTATAGCTTGGAAACCGATGCTTTGTGCTGCATTCGGCCCATAACCTATGGCCCAATTCTCTGATTGTTTGGTTGCCGACACATTGATAAGCAGGTCGGTAATGGTGATATTGCGAATTTTGCGGTACTTATATTCAATATCATCATGAAAAAGGTTTCCCTTGCCCAGATGGAACACAATTTCCATTGCCTTACCCTTCTCGCCCTTAGGTTCGAAAGTCATATCGCCCTCAAACTCCAAGGCATTGAAATCGGTGGCATTGAAATTCGCATTTGTGATTGTCTTGTCTTTAAAAGTACCAGTTATGGAGATGAATGCTGTGCCCTTGTCCTTAAGACGTGTAACCACTAAGGTTCCTTGTCCATTGGGGACATCATCTTCAATCTCACCCTCGTAAAAGATGTATTTTCCATATTTCACCTTACCATCTTTTGCCTCAACTGTAATGTTAAAGCTGAATAAGGTGAGTGCCAGAATAAGTAAAACTAATTTTTTCATTGAAAACTCCATACTTTTCAGAAAATTGAGTGAACTTCAATACATAAACTGGAGTCCACTCAATATTCTGTATTCATCTATAGCTCTAACTCAGGTTAAAGCTATACGTGGCAATAGTAATTCTTGGTTAAGGTTCGTGGTGGCTTAGAAGCTCATATCGCGCCAAGTGTCAGCGATACTCTCTGTGGCGTGAGCACTGGGAGTTTGAGGTTTCTGAAGCTTCAGTGTAACAGCCTTGCGGCTTACGTTGCGCTGAATGCTATCTGCCAAGTCACCGAAGGAAATAATACCGCCGTTTTCACGGATTTCCTTAATCAAGTAGTAAGTGAACAAGCCATGACCTTGTTCCTGGAAGCCCTGAGCTGTTTCGTTGCCTTGCGCTGCAGAGAATACAACCACATTACCCTCGCCGAGTGTACCTTCTTCGGCAGCGATTTCAGTACCACGCATACCCTCGTTCACACTCTCGTTGTCACGGTTGATACCGCTGAAACAAGCATCGAGGAATACAGCAGTCTGTTCGAAAGCCAAATCGCCGATACGACCATAGAAGTCGTTAAGTGAAATACCATTTTGAGGCTTTGTACCACGCACGTCGGTAGGCAACATGTAAGCCTTGTTACGGTCTTTAGTATCGGGTACACCATGACCAGCGTAGTAAACGATAAGTTTTTTGTTCTCGCGGTTGCTGATGTTCTCAAGCCACTGGAACTCTTCTTCGTTAATCATAGCCTTTGTACCATCCTCAACAAGGTGGATGTTTTCAGAAGGGATGCCAAGTGTCTTTTCGCAATATTCCTTGAAGATGCGAGCATCGTGAATGGCGTAAGGCACACCTGGAACAAAGCGGTAGTTTTGGTTACCAATAACGAGTGCGTAAGTATCGTTGTTGATGGCATACGAAGTCGGGATGAGCGAGTCAATTTCAGAAGTCATGTAGTCGTAGTCAACGAGAACATTTGCTGATGCGTTACCACCGAAGTACTTATCAATAGCATCCTTTGAGAAACCATAAGTGTGGCAGTTGCCAACGTTGATGTAGGCAGGCAAACGACGAATTTCGCCAGCGTAGAGTGTGTGACGGATTTTGCCACCAATCTTAATTTCGTTAGCAAATACATACTGACCGATTGTGGCAGTAGGACTTACTTCGATAGTCTTGATTTCAGGACAATTTACATAAGCTTGGTCTTGAACTGTGCATTGATCGGGAATCTTAACCGAGGGAAGTGAAATACAGTTGGCAAAAGCTACGGTCTCAACCTTCTTAACGGTAGTGGGCAAAGAAATGGTTCTGAGACGTGAGCAGTTGAGGAAAGCACCCCAACCAATTTCTTGGATGCTTGTACCTTCAAAAGTCACTTCAGTAATATCGCGGCAGTTAGCAAAAGCACACGAGCCGATGCGATCGATGCCACGACCAATGATTACGCTCTTAACAGGATATTTTTTCTTAACCCAAGGAGAAACTTGCTTTAGGTCGTAGTCGGGAATACTTGCAATGAGACCTGTCTTATCGAGTTCGACATTTGTAAGCGTCAAGGTTTTGCCATCGAACGTCCATTTGATTTGATCATTCAAAGAACCCTCACGCGTACCAGTTGTGTATTGTGCCATAACGTTTGCAGCACATACAAAGACCATAATGGCCATAAGAATATATTTTTTCATAATCTTATCTTGATAATTTAAAGGATGGGTGTTTACTTTTATGCGAACCTTTTACAACTTTGCTTAGGTGCGGATTGTAAGATAAATTCTACTATACTCGTTGGTAAACTTGGTTTTAAACTTACCGAAGTCATCGGTATTGAAATTCTTGTACTTAAACGTCCCCGTAGTGCGTTCGTAACCAATACCCACACGCTTCCAGAAGATGTTGAAACCGAAGGTTGAAGTCATACCGTGTCCCCACTGCAACTTCAAGTTATTCTTCATCGTATTGTAGTCCTTATATGCATCACGATTATAACCTGTTTCACTGAGTGTTTGGTTCTGATCAAATTCTTTCTTATTCACCGTATACAAGAACGAGGCACTGTAACCAATGTGGTAGTAAGCCTGAATTTTCAAGTAGTCGAGTTGCTTAACACCTAAAGGCACAAAAGGCGCAATGGTAATTGAAGGACCAAGTGTCATTCCGTAGTTAGCTTCGTACTTTTCGAGCTTCCAAGGGAATTTATAGTATAATTCAGTATTACCAGATTCATCAGTAACTACATTCTTGTCTATACTATTATAAAGGTACTTTCCGTCAATGCCTTTTTCTGACGTTGGATCTTCCGCCTTAATGTGATTCACGTTAAGATTCAACCATGAATAGTCAAGCGCAATGTTAATCATCTTCGCAATAGGCTTCTTGTGAAGACGATAGTTTGTACCCGACTGGAGTGTAACACCCCAATCGCTCTTGAAATCTCCGATAGTTTTGTCATCACACTTCATTTTCGATTCAGTCCAACTCATGTTGAAGAATGAACGTCTTTTCCACACGTTCTGAAAGTGTTTACCTGCTTGTTTGTTCGAGAGAACTTCTTGCTGCATTTTAACGATATCGCTAACAGAGGCAACTCCAGTAGAATCCTCCTCCAAGTCGAGGTTAGGGATAGAGTTGATATCCTGCGCCTGTGCAGTGCATGCACAAGCCATAGATGCAGCGATAATAAAAGCCTTGAATTTCATATGCTATAGGATTTTAATTGTTATTTTTTGCTTTGTCATTAACAATGGTGATCCATTGCGTTTGGTCAACCACCATGTCCTTGTCATTCTTTCTTGCCTTGCGGAGCCATTTTTCAAAGTCGGCAATGCTGAGCGAGTTAGCGTGCTTGTAGTCACCCATGTTGTCATTGCACTTTGTAAAGGGATTCGGCGAGAAGATGAGCACCACCTTATCCATTTCAATGGGCTGCTTTGTCACCATTCTGTAAGGCGAAGCATAGGGGTCTGTTGCTTTATCAAAAAGCACATATTCCTTACCTGCCACAATGGGGAAGTAGCCCGAGGTGTTTGAGCGATAGGGCAACCAGCAACTTGCCTCCTTATTGGTAGAGTCGAGCACATAGATAGCCAAGTAGCCAGGAACAGGTGACTTAAACTTGATGAATACGCGATCGCGATTGTTAAACTTATTGCTTTGGTAACTATCGGTGGTACCGCCACAAAGAATTTTCCAATCAAAGTCGATGGACTGTTGAACGATTTCGCGAGCCTCCCCCCACACCTCAGCGGTGAAGGTGAGCACATTGCCCTCATATTTTACGGTGATTTCGGGTGCTTGGGTATCGCCAAGCCATTCGGCAGCAGCATTTACATCAATTTCCTCAACAAACTGCGAGATGGCTTCGCCATTGATGTTAGCATCCACCATGTTGGTTCTTGCCGAAATGTTCTCGTTGAACTTTTCTTTAATTGCCTCGTTTTGCGCTCTAAGGATACATCTTTGCTTCATTTCAGCGAAGGTGAAAGCCTCATTGTCGCCCACCGTATAAGAGTAGATGCCATGTACTTTCTCAACGCGTTGAGCCATTGCAGTGAAAGCACAGAGCAAGAGCAAAAATGCTGTTACTAATTTCTGCATAGGTTGTGTTTATTTATTTATAGGTATAAGTTTCACACCACTATCGTCCAACCCTGGCATCGGCATACCTACTGGCGCATTGATAAAGGTGGGGTCGCACACGGTGTAATCTTTACCATTGAGTGTGTAGAACGTTCCCGACGTTTCTTTGGTAAAGTGAATGGCACAAGCCAAATGTCCGGGATAGTACACAAGCACACAGTCTAAACCGAGAAGGTCGCGCACAAGACGTGTAAGCAGGATGGCACGGTCTTCGCAGTCGCAGAAGGGATAATAAAGAGTTTCTTCTGCAAAGAATGCGCGGTCATATCCCCAAACATCATCGTCGTAAGCGTAGGCAAAACCTGTTTGCACAAAGTTCAGCAAACGGCTAACTGCATCATACTCAGACAGACCTTGAATTTTCTGCTTCAGTGTAGGATAAATCTGCTCCTTCACATTCTCGTTCATCGGTGTCTCAGCATACACAATCCAACGGCTGAATTGGTCGGGCTTGAATGAAGTGGGATAAACATTGTAGAAGTCGATAAGGCTGCGGTTTACGGCAACCTTTACGCTTACGTCTGGATATCGCTTTGATGTAACTACACGTTCGTCCTCTTCAATGAGGTCTAAACGCATCGGACTATTGATGTGGAGCGACAGCACCTTTTCGTTCGGGAACTTTGCCGTACAGATAATCAAGTCCTTGTTCACCTCCTCTAAAGGATAGAATCTTTCGCCTGCAATGGTGTAAGATGCTTTTCCAAAAATCACATAGTCGCAAGCCACGAGTAAATAAAGGTGCTTGTCCTCGTCGTAAGCATAACGCACTTTATAGCCCGATTGGCAATAGAGGTAACCAAGGAGTACAATAGATTCGTTGGTATCTGCCCCACAGAATTGGTCTGCCACCTCTTTCAACATGAGCAAATATGCCCAGTCGCACAAATTGTGCTGTTTGCGGAGTGCCAAGCAGTCGTAGAGCAAATTGTCATACTCTTGTCCACTGAGATGCAGCAATACATCGGCAATGCGATCGGGAGTAATTTCGCCAAGGTTTAAACGCTTGGTTTCGTCCAAACGTACGGTGTATTCATTGCCATAGAATATAAATGGCATTGAGCCGTACTCTCTCTCCTGAGCACTCTGCGCCACTTGCTTAACCTCCTCAATGGGTTGTGGTTGTTTGGCTCTGGCAGGCAAGGTGTCGCGTTCCACCACATCGGCCTTTTTCTTTTTGCGTCCAAAGAACAGGAATCTTGAAGTAGACACCGTATCGTCATAAACCACAGGTTGCACTTTAGGTTCTACAGGCTTTTCAATAGGAGGTTCAACGCCAATTTTTGCCCATGCCTTACGCACAAAGTCTGTGTATTTTTTGTTACATTCCTGCCGATAGCTTTGAAACTTGGCTTGTGTGCTCTTTTTAAATTTATTGAAGCGAGCCATCATGGGGTCTTCAGCCTTTTTCGGCTCCACCTCCAAAGAGTCAACCTTTCTTGTTACAGTGGCAAAGTCTGAATAACGCTCTTTCGAGGTCAAACCTTTGTTCGTTAGCTGCTTCTTAACATAAGCCACATATTTCACCGAAAGTTCGCTCACGCTGTTACCTTCAGAAGCCGACAACTGTGCAATACTGCCACGGCCTGGTTTCTTAATGATGATGCGTTTGCGACTTTTTTCGTCAAGCAATTCCACCTTTCCCCCATACGGCACACTGATGCTTGTGTTGGCAGTTACAGGCGTATTCATTACCAAAGGTTTCATTGCCCCTTTGGCATTATACGTTACCTTTCCCACCACATGATAGACAAGCAACGACTGTCCCTGCACCTGTACAGAAAGGAGGAATATCAGGGTTAATAAAAAGTATTTTGCCCTTGTCATAGGTTTATTTTTTTTAATACCTTATATTTGTCTTTCATTGAGTCGGCGTAGTCTTTGATTGCAGCATACATGCTGCGCGACGTTCCGAGGAAGGCTATAACCGACAATGCCCAAGCAAGGTTAAAGCTGATGCAGAACAATGAGAATACAAAGAAACTAATGCCTAAGAACACCGATGTGAACAAAAAGGTAAGTATGCTCAACACATAAGACGAGCCTATAACATACTTCACAAACATATTCTTAGACTCACTGGTCTTTTTGAGGTAAGATGCTTGCATCACCTGCACAACAAATATTAAGAGTAGCGAAATGATGCAGAACGGAACAACAGGCACATCCTTAATTTCTTTTTGAGTAATAAGCGTTTGAATGCTGTATGCCAAGAGTTCTACTCCTGCAATTTTACCAACAGGTGCCCAGTGCATGTCTGAATCCTCATACATGGCTCCAAACAACACAATTTGTCCATTGATAAGTTCGGGATGCTCCTTCACTTCTTCAGGCTGAAGCACACGGAACGCGGTACGTCTAAAGTTGATGTTAATATCTTCAGTACGTCCCCTTGCCATATCCTTGCCTGCATATTCATTGGCTATCTGCACAACAAGCGAGGGGTAGCGCTTGCCATTATACTTTTCAGAGAGGGGCAATTTACGCTTCATGCTGTCATACAAACTGCGTGGCATGTTGCTTGTGCCTTCTTTTATATCTACAAAATCTTGAAAGAATGAATGAATAACCTTGGTGTAGCCCACACTATCATTCGCCCAATCAAGCATTTTTTCTGAAAAGATAATGTTTTTGTAAGTCTCGGCAACCTTAATAATAGAGTCGTTGCCTTCAAAGTCTTCACCCTCATTGTCGAACACACAGTCTAAACCAACAACCTTGGGATTTGCCTTTTCAATATCCGTCAGCACTCGTGCAATTTCACCTCTTGCCGTTACCTTGGTTAAGTCAACAATGGTAATGAACCGACAAGTGTCTGCCGAACCTTGAATCTCGTAATAAACGTCGGTAAAAGAGAAGTCCGAAATAGCTCTCTTAATCGGATCGAGAGGTTTTGCCAGCACCGTTATAAGGGCAAAGAAGCCCATAATGGCAACAGCGAGCAGTGTCACCATTATGTGCTGTGCAAACGACACGCCTTTTTTAGGTACTTTCTTGTCCTTTTCTTCTTCAGGCTTTCTGTCTTCTTTATCTCTCATATCCATAGCTCTCTTAACAGGGTCGAGAGGCTTAGTTAACACAGCAACAAAAGCAAAGATTGCCATCAGGATGAGCGCAAAAGTTGTCGCCACCACATTCTTTACAATCGATGCGTGTTTCTTTGGTTCATCGTTTGGAATGTCGCCTTCTTTCACGCCTTATTAGTTACCGAGCATTTCTAATACCTTCTGCTTCATTTCTTCGCTATCAAAGATATTCAGCAGCAAACTCTTAGCCTGCGAACCACTGTAGCTAACAGCCACACGTTCTTCAGTCTTACCATTTACCTCGCGAATAATGTCGAACACCACCTCGGTGCGACCAAGACTCTGTTGGAGCATGGACTGACTTGAATCTACCATCTTGGCAATAGTTTCAACCTCGCCCGATGACAATTCAATGTTAGTATCAGTTTCTTCAGTAAGAGCAGCTACTTCCAACTTAATTTGGCTTGCCACATCCACACGCGCACGTGTCAAAGCTTGCTTGCGAGCAAGAGCCGCACTGGTGCTTGACGCTGATGAGCGACCAATAATATACTTAGGGAAGTTACCCTCATAAGTATGCTCAAGGATGTAGAGTTCTGTAAGCTGCTTCTCGAGCGAGAGTGTACCCGGTGCAGACTTCCAACCTTGTTTGGTCAGCTGCTTTGCCTGTTTCTTGGCATCCTTTGTTGCTTTCTGCTCAATCAGCGCCTTTGCCAACTTAGCTGCTTGACGGCGAGCCTTTACTACTTGCTCAGGAGTGGGAGCAGAGGGGTCAACATCCTTATTCGACTGTGCAAAAGAGGTAGCACTGCTAAACAGCGCTAAAATCGTCATGACAACAACTTTTTTCATAGGTAGGGTATGTTTAAATGAGTTGAATATTATTTTTTTATTTCGTAAAACTTTAAAGATTTCTTACTGTACAAAAAAAGGATTTTATTCATCGCATAGATACATCTGTTTAATGCCATCTCATCACTTTATCTCTTACTATAAATCCATTATTTATACATTATGTTGCAAAGTTAGTAATTATTTTAATAACTAAAAAAGGATTTCTTGACAAAAAAAGAAAAAAAGTGGTGTTTGAGTCAGCACCTGAGTCAGCACCCTTATCC
>UQPD01000102.1 GCA_900542795.1 uncultured Prevotella sp.
AGATCTACACGCGTAAGATCGTCGGCAGCGTCAGATGTGTATAAGAGACAGCAAAGAAATATTTATCTTTGCACGTAAAAATAAGCAATATCGCAATGTTGACAGATAAAATTCAATCATTACTAAGCGAAGTTTCAAACCTTCAGGCCGCAGATGCTAAGGCTCTCGAAGAACTCCGCATCAAGTATCTTAGCAAAAAAGGTGTCGTTAATGAACTTATGGGTGAATTCCGCACGGTCGCTCCCGACCAAAAGCGCGAAATCGGTATGAAGCTTAACGAACTGAAGACTGCATTACAAAACAAATTGAACGAATTGCGTGAAGGACTTGCTACAAAGGAAGACGATCACTCAGACCTCGACCTTACTCGCACTCCCTACCCTATTGCTTTGGGTACACGTCATCCACTCTCAATTGTAAAGAACGAGATTATTGACATCTTCTCACGCTTAGGATTCTCTATTGCTGATGGTCCTGAGGTAGAAGACGACTGGCACGTATTCTCATCACTTAACTTTGCCGAAGACCATCCTGCACGTGATATGCAAGATACTTTCTTCGTTGAACAGCACCCCGACATCGTACTGCGTACACACACAAGTTCTGTTCAAAGCCGCGTAATGGAGAATTCAAAACCTCCCATCCGCGTGCTCTGTCCTGGTCGTGTATATCGCAACGAAGCAATCTCTGCTCGTGCTCACTGCTTCTTCCACCAAGTTGAAGGTTTGTACATTGATAAAGACGTAAGCTTCACCGACTTAAAGCAAGTACTCCTCACCTTTGCTCGCGAAATGTTTGGTCCCGACACAAAGATTCGTCTCCGTCCATCCTACTTCCCCTTTACTGAACCCAGTGCCGAGATGGATATCTCATGTAACATCTGCGGTGGCAAGGGTTGTGCCTTCTGCAAGCAAACCGGATGGGTCGAAATTTTAGGCTGTGGCATGGTAGACCCCAATGTTCTCGAAGCAAATGGCATCGACAGCAAGGTTTACAAAGGCTACGCATTCGGTATGGGTGTAGAACGCATCACCAACTTGAAATATCAAGTTAAGGACTTGCGTCTCTTCTCTGAGAACGACGTACGCTTCCTTGACGAGTTTACCTCTGCTAACTAACACCTACTTAGAGGACATATAGTAATCACAAAAGAGTGCAAGGATATACGTAAAACACACGTGTAACTTGCACTCTTCTTTTTTCATTTTGAAGCGCCATTATGTTCATTACAGAATTGCGACACACCATAGCCCTCTTTTTATACAATGTGGGGTTTAACAACGACTGGAGTGGCAGACTTGCACAAATACTCATCGTGGGATTACTGCTGTTGGCTTTGTGTATTGTTGCCGCACTCTTCAAGCGCTATCTCATCCCTCTTATATTGAAGATAGTAGAGAAAACAAACACACAGTGGGATGATTATCTTGTAAACAAGCCTGTGCTAAAAGCAACATGCCAACTAATACCCAGCATTGCGGTGTATGCGCTATTACCTTTTTGCTACGATAGCGAACATGCCACAACCTACATTGTAATCTCGCGCATATTGCAAGCCTACATCACCATCAGTTTAACACTTTTGGTAGCAGCCTTCCTCAAAAATCTTACCACTGCCATGGTTAAACAGATGGAAGAACATCACTTAATGGGTATTTTGCAGTTCTTGCGTTTACTCACCTTCTTCTTAGGTGGCATAGTGGTGGTTTCACAACTGTTCGGCTATAATCCCATACATGTCATCACAGGCTTGGGTGCCGCAGCCACAGTCCTCTTACTCATATTCAAGGACTCCATCATGGGTTTAGTAGCTGGCATACAACTCTCGCTCAACAAAATGGTAAAAGTTGGCGATTGGATTACAATCAAGAAGTTAGACATCAATGGATGCGTTGAAGAAATTTCACTCACAACGGTCAAAGTGCGCAATTTCGATAATACCATCTCAACCGTACCTCCTTACACCTTGGTTAGCGATGCTTTTCAGAATTGGGACGCTATGGCTCAAAAAGGAGCCCGACGTGTAAAGCGAGCCTTACTTGTTGACGTACAAAGCATTCGGTTTGTAACGCCTACAGAGTTCAAAGAGCTTGAACAAGGTGGTTTTGTCAGTCCAGCAGATTTTACTGATAGCAACACTACCAACCTCACCCTTTTCAGACACTATCTTACACAAGCCTTTAAAAAGGACAAAGACATTGTGCAAGACCAATGGATTTTGGTTCGACAACTCGACCCCACACCCAATGGCATTCCTCTTGAAATATGGTTTTACACCCAAAGCACAGAGTTCATAAAATTCGAAGACATTGCTTCAAGTAAAATCGAAACCATTATTGCCACACTTCCCACATTCCACCTACGATTGTTCCAAACTCCCACGGGATACGACATCCGCTCCTACACTTCAGCCCAAGCATAATTGAGTAGGTATTCAAAATAAATAAGGGGGATTCTAAAAATTCTGAACACCTACTTCAGAAATGCGGTTCGCCCTAAAAAGATAAGCACTAAATAAAAAAGTTCAGTTATTTTGAGTAAATTTGCACGCGAAAAAGTTATTGAAGTTTTTTTACAAGGTAGACGCTCCTAAAATATTCCTATATATATAAAGGTGTGTCCCCTCGCCAAAAAATTCATCCCAACACACTCGAAACATAAAAACAACAGATATATAAAATGCAAGATCAAAATCAAATGAATGGTAATGCCAATGGCATGGTTCCCTCCAATCAGGAAACATCTCAGGTAAACCCCAATGGTTTTAATAACAACAATGGTCTCAACGATATGCCTCCCGCTCCTACTAAAAAGAGCAAAACTCCGCTTATCATTGCCATCGTAATAGTAGCCTTGCTGCTTATCGGAGGCGGAACCTACTTCTACATCTCAAGCAATGCTTCTCAGCAAGAAGAAATGGCATACGAGGTTCTTGAGAATAACAACAATCCGCAAGACTACGAGGACTTTCTTGAAAAATACCCCAATAGCGAACACGCTGACGAGGTAAGAGACCGCTTGCAAAAGTTGCAAGAGATGCTCTCAAAATGGAATAGCATCGCCCTTTCGAACGATGTAAACGACTTCATCAACTTTAAAGATCAATATACTGATCCTCAATACAACCGCTTGTGCGACATCAAAATCGACTCACTCGACTTTATCACAGCACAGCGTCTCAACACTCCCGAAGCCTTCCAACACTATCTTGATAGTCACCCCGATGGTCGCTATGCCTCTGAAGCCTCTGTTGCACAAGGTAGCTTGCGCGACCAAGAAGTTACTGAAACCGATCGTGAACAAATCACTGAAGTGCTAACAGACTTCTTCAATGGCTTTGCGAATCGCGACGAAAGCAAAATTTGTGCAAACATATCATCAACCATGACCACCTTCTTGCACAAACAAAATGCAACCAAGGCTGACGTATTGAGCAAAATTGACGCCATGTTCAACGAGCACATTCAAGGTTGTCAATTCAATGTAAACCGCGATACACAAATTACACGCAAAAACGATAGCAGCGGCAATGCCATGTTTACAGTAACCTTCACTGTAGACCAACACATCAGCCGCGACAACGAGGGCAAAACCTTTGGACAATATAAATGTGTAGCAAACATCAATGCCCAAATGCTCATCACCTCGTTAACTATGCAAGAAATTTCACAACAATAACCCCCCAAAACAATCACACTTATGTTGACAATTAACTCTTACGAAGAATTCGAGAAATACTTAGGTCAAGAACTTGGTAAGTCTGAATGGCTTGAAGTAGACCAAGATCGCATCAACGCCTTTGCCGATGCTACCCTCGACCATCAATGGATTCACGTTGACACAGAAAAGGCTAAAGAAGGTCCCTTCGGTCAAACCATTGTGCATGGTTACCTCACCCTCTCCTTGCTCCCCTACATGTGGGAACAAATCATTAAGGTCAACAACCTGAAGATGATGGTTAACTATGGCATGGACAAAATGAAGTTTGGACAAGCCGTGTTAAGCGGACAGAGCATACGCCTTGTCACAACTTTGCACAGCATTGCCAACCTTCGTGGCATCTGCAAAGTTGAAATCAAGTTCACCATCGAAATCAAGGATCAAAAGAAGCCAGCCCTTACTGGTATTGCTACATTCTTGTATCACTTCAACTAACTTTTATTAAGCTTTTAACCAAGTAAAGCTACAAAAAACCTCCATACGAATGTGCGAATGAGCCAATCTCCTCCCCCCTTTGTAAACACACAACAATAGGCTTGGCTCAATGGCACATTCGTATTTTCGTTTTCTAAAAAAAATATATGGACACATACATCACGCTAAAATCTTCGGCTGAAACCCAACTAACCGAAAAGCGCTCTCGCTTTTTGGCATTTGCCTTACATGCAGACAACGAGGAAGAGGCCAAAAACATTGTTGCAGCCTATAAAAAGAAATATTACGATGCTCGCCATGTATGTTATGCCTATGTTTTAGGAAACGATGGAAAAATCACCCGAGCTAACGATGATGGTGAACCCAGTGGCACAGCAGGACGCCCCATCTTAGGGCAAATACAATCGCGCAACCTCACCTACACCGTAGGCATTGTGGTACGCTATTTTGGAGGCGTAAAATTAGGCACAGGTCCATTAGGCGTTGCCTACAAAACAGCCATTGGCGAAGCCCTTGACGAAGCTGAAAAAGAAGAAAAAATAGTCACCACAAAGTTTCGCGTCTCAGTGCCCTACACCGATGCGGATGTAGCCATGCGCTTTATTAAGGATTTGGAGGCCGACATCACACAGCGCGATTACGATGCAGAAGGAACCCTACTGACCATAGAGGTGAGACTTGACGATGAACAAGCCTTGCGCGATAAACTATCTAAAATTCTATCTTTACGCTTCCCCGATGAAACAAAGGAATAAGGACTGATTCTAAAAAATCAGATTTTTCTGAAACCGCCCATGGCATTTCCCCCAACACCACCTTAGAATGACACTATCCCCTTTACACATAACCAATTGGCAAAACGCACGCTTTCTCTACGAAAGTGCCTTCCCCGCAATTGAACGCCGCGACTCTAACGCATGGAAACAAATGTGGAAAGAAAATTCCCTTTTTCATATCGACGAAATATTGCTTGCCGATAACACCTTTGCAGGATTTATCACTTATTGGGATTTTACCGACTTCGTCTATGTCGAGCACTTTGCCACCATGCCCCAAGTGCGCAATCAAGGCATCGGGAAAAAAGTGATAGAAGCTCTTAAGCAAAAAATCAGCACCCCCATCGTTTTAGAAGTTGAAGAGCCAACCAACGAAATGGCAACAAGACGCATTGGGTTTTATGAAAAACAAGGATTTAGCATCATACACAAACCCTACATGCAGCCACCTTATCACAAAGGAGACAATTATTTTCCACTACTGATTATGGCTACCAACGAAACGCATGCGCAAACCCATTTCGAACAAATTGTGCAAACCCTCTATAAATATGTTTATGAGGTAAACATAAAATAAATGCACGCATTTTTCCGCGTTTCAAACAATATTTGTAATTTCGCACACAAATAAACAGCATTGTTCTGCCTAACTCGCCTTTCTGCCTACAAAAAAGCAGTAAGACTGTTGGGCAAACAACCCAAAAATATAACAAATCATGTATAGAACAAACACATGCGGTGAACTTCGCATCGAACACGTAGGCAAAGAAGTTACTTTGGCAGGTTGGGTGCAACGTAGCCGTAAAATGGGCGGCATGACCTTCATCGACCTACGCGACCGCTATGGCATCACACAGCTCGTATTCAATGAAGAAACCAACGCCGAACTCTGTGCACAGGCTAACAAGTTGGGCCGTGAATTCGTAATACAAGTTACAGGTATCGTTAACGAGCGTTATTCAAAAAACGATAAGATGCCCACTGGCGACATCGAAATCATTGTTAACAGCCTTAACGTACTCAACGAGTCGCTCACTCCCCCATTCACCATCGAGAATAATACAGATGGTGGTGATGACTTGCGCATGAAGTATCGCTACCTCGACTTGCGCCGTGAAAATGTACGCGCAAACTTAGAGCTTCGTCACAAGTTCTGCATAGCTGTGCGTAATTTCCTCGACTCAAAGGGCTTCCTCGAGATCGAAACTCCCGTACTCATTGGTTCTACGCCCGAAGGTGCTCGCGACTTCATCGTACCCTCACGCATGAATCCTGGTCAGTTCTATGCATTGCCCCAAAGTCCGCAAACACTGAAGCAGCTACTTATGGTTGCAGGAATCGACCGCTATTTTCAAATAGCCAAATGCTTCCGCGACGAAGACTTGCGTGCCGACCGTCAGCCAGAGTTCACACAGATTGACTGCGAAATGTCGTTCGTTACACAAGACGACATCATTAACACCTTTGAAGAAATGGCAAAATACCTCTTCAAGGAAGTACGCGGTTACGACCTCGGCGACACCCCCTTCATCCGTATGCCTTGGCATGAAGCCATGCGCCGTTTTGGTTCTGACAAACCCGATATGCGTTTCGGCATGGAGTTTGTTGAACTTATGGACACCCTCAAAGGCACAGGCTCATTTAGCGTATTCAACGATGCTGCCTACATTGGTGGCATCTGTGCCACAGGTTGTGGTTCATACACGCGCAAGCAGCTCGACCAACTCACAGACTTTGTTAAGTCTCCGCAAATTGGTGCAAAGGGACTGGTTCACGCCAAAGTTAACGCAGATGGCACCATTAAGAGCTCTGTCGATAAATTCTACACCCCCGAGGTTCTTGAACAACTCAAACAGAAGATGAATGCCCAACCTGGCGACTTAATCCTTATCCTCTCTGGCGACGATGCCATGAAGACACGCAAACAGCTCTGCGAGTTGCGTCTTGAAATGGGTGAACGCTTAGGCTTGCGCGACAAAAACAAGTTTGCATTGCTTTGGGTTGTTGACTTCCCCATGTTCGAATGGAGCGAAGAAGAAGGTCGCTTACTTGCCATGCACCATCCTTTCACAGCTCCGCGTCCTCAAGACGTGCCATTACTCGATACCGACCCTGCCTCAGTTCTTGCTGATGCTTACGACATGGTATGTAATGGAGTTGAAGTGGGTGGCGGTTCAATCCGTATTCACGATGCAGTTCTCCAAGCCAAGATTTTCAAAGTTCTCGGTTTCACACCCGAACGTGCACAAGAGCAGTTTGGCTTCTTAATGAACGCCTTCAAGTATGGTGCGCCCCCTCATGGAGGTTTGGCTTATGGTCTCGATCGTTGGGTATCACTCTTTGCGGGTCTCGACAGCATCCGCGACTGCATAGCCTTCCCCAAGAACAACTCAGGTCGCGACGTAATGTTGGATGCTCCTTCGCGTGTTGACCAAAAACAACTCGATGAATTGCTCATCGACCTACGTCCCCTTGAAAAGTAATCTTTTCTCATAAAATAAGTTTGTAACCCCCATTATTCAGTTTCTGAATAATGGGGATTTCATTGTTAGGTAGGTGTCTTCTATTAAATAGAGTACAAAAATCTAAGTGTTTATATTGCAGCAAACAATAAAACTTCGTACTTTTGTATTATAGGATGCTCAAGTTTTGGATTTAGCAAGTGCGCCCTGAATTATCGTGCAAACCGAATACAATCAAGCTTGCTTGAATTGTTGAGGTGCAGCCGATAATGCACGCCTGAATTATCGTGCAAACCGAATACAATCAAGCTTGCTTGAATTGTTGAGGTGCAGCCGATAATGCACGCCTGAATTATCGTGCAAACCGAATACAATCAAGCTTGCTTGAATTGTTGAGGTGCAGCCGATAATGCATAGCAAAGGGCAACAGCGCCTAGCCTAGGGCAAGCGAAGCGACACCCTGGGTCAAAAAAGAAAGTTGAAGATTGAATTTAGAAGAAATAAAAGTTTAAATCTTATCTTCGTCAAAAAGTTTAGACGGCTTCATAATCAAATACATAAAGTTATGCGACACACAGAAGAAAGATATATCAGTTTGTTAACCGATTTTGGGTTCAAACGAATTTTTGGAACGATTCCCAACAAAGATTTACTTATTGATTTTCTCAACGCCTTGTTTAATGGCGAACAAGTTGTTAAGGATGTAACCTTTTTGAACAGTGAGCATGTTGGTGATGTACATACTGAACGCAAGGCTATTTTCGACGTCTATTGCGAAAACGAAGACGGCGAGAAGTTTATTGTGGAAATGCAAAACGCCTATCAAACCTATTTCAAAGACCGCTCATTATATTATTCAACTTTCCCCATTCGTGAACAAGCGCAGAAAGGTGGAAATTGGGACTACAAACTTGAGCACGTTTACGTAATAGCATTGCTCAACTATCAAATGAGTGATCCTGCTTTCTCAAAAAATACCATTAACCACGATATAGGTTTACTCGATAAACAAACGCATCGCGTTTTCAACGACAAACTCACATTTAAATATGTAGAAATTGCAAAGTTTAATAAGAGCATAGATCAACTCGAAACCAATTTCGACAAGTGGATTTATGTTCTACAAAACCTCTCTCGCCTCGACAAACAACCTAAATATCTACAAACAGCAGTCTTTAACCGTCTGTTTGCTGAGGCTGAAATAGCAAGTTTCACACAAACGGAGTTACAAGATTACGAAGACAGCCTTAAAGCTTATCGCGATATTAAGAATTCATTGGATACAGCAAGAAAAGAAGGTATTACTGAAGGTATGGCTGAAGGTATGGCTAAAGGTATGGCTAAAGGTATGGCTGAAGGTATGGCTAAAGAGAAGGCTAAGATTGCAAAAAATCTTCTTGAAATAGGAATGCCTTTGGAAAACATTATGCAAGTAACTGGATTAACAGAAGACGAAATCAATAATTTACAATAAAGAGAATTTAAAATAACGGTGGGATTTTCTCACCGTTATTATGATTCTAACAATTTATATGACACGTGAACTACCGCTAAGCTAAATACTTAGGGAGGGGCTAATGCGCTTTCTATAAAGCTATGCAACATCCAGAAGAACAACATTTCAAATTACTGATAGTTCTTGATTTTAAAACGTAATACTCAATTGCATATATGATAAAACGTAATACAGACAAAGACAGCCTTAAAGCTTATTGCGATATTAAAAATTCATTGGATACAGCAAGAAAAGAAGGTATGGCTGAAGGTATAGCTAAAGAGAAGGCTAAGATTGCTAAAAAACTTCTTGAAATAGGAATGCCTTTAGAAAGCATTATACAAGTAACTGGATTAACAGAAAACGAAATCAATAATTTACAATAAGGAGGATTTAAAATAATGGTGGAAAATCTCTCATCACCAATAAAATCCTATTTATGGCTCACTGATGGACATTTTTAAATAAAAACCTCACGCTCGGAAGTGAAAGTAAATTTTCACTTCTCTCAC